>NZ_JBANEM010000034.1:0-38006 GCF_040187805.1 Comamonas sp. wu1-DMT | reverse complement strand
GAAGCTGATCTCCCCCATCGCCATGGAAGAAGGTCTGCGCTTCGCTATCCGCGAAGGTGGTCGTACTGTGGGCGCCGGTGTGGTTGCCACGATCATTGCCTAATTCTTAGAAAAGCTAGGAATTAACAATGTCTAAGCAAAAAATCCGCATCCGTCTGAAGGCTTTCGATTACAAGCTGATCGACCAGTCTGCAGCCGAAATCGTTGATACCGCCAAGCGTACCGGCGCTATCGTCAAGGGTCCCGTGCCCCTGCCGACACGCATGAAGCGCTTCGACATCCTGCGTTCGCCTCACGTCAACAAGACCAGCCGTGACCAGTTCGAAATCCGTACGCACCAGCGTCTGATGGACATCGTGGACCCGACTGACAAGACTGTTGACGCTCTGATGAAGCTGGACCTGCCCGCAGGTGTGGACGTCGAGATCAAACTGCAATAAGAGTTTTGGAGGCCTCGCAAGAGGCTTTTAAGGGTCTTTGTTTAACGCGAACTTGCTTGAAAAAGCAGTTCGCGTTAAAATTTGGAGCTTCGCCTTTGATGCGAAGTTTTATTAACCTTCTTTTGTGTGCTAGGCATGATTGCTAAAGCACAACGCTGGGCCAATTGCAGTTTCAGCGGCAAAAGTTTTGGAGCAAACAAATGAGTCTGAGCAACTCCCTGGGGTTGCTGGGTCGCAAGGTGGGCATGATGCGTCTGTTCACTGATGATGGGGACGCAGTGCCTGTCACAGTGGTGGATGTTTCTAACAACCGCGTGACTCAGGTCAAAACCCAAGAGAACGATGGCTATGTGGCCCTGCAGGTCACTTTCGGTGCACGCAAGGCTTCTCGCGTGACCAAGCCTCAAGCCGGCCACCTCGCCAAGGCGGGTGTCGAAGCCGGTGAAGTGACCCGTGAATTCCGCGTGACCGATGAAACCGCTGGCAAGTATGCCGCTGGTGCCGTTCTGCCTGTGGCCGAACTGTTCAGCGTTGGCCAGAAGGTGGACGTGCAAGGCACTTCCATCGGTAAGGGTTACGCCGGCACGATCAAGCGCCACAACTTCAGTTCGCAGCGCGCTTCGCACGGTAACAGCCGTTCGCACAATGTTCCCGGTTCTATCGGTATGGCACAAGACCCCGGTCGCGTGTTCCCCGGTAAGCGTATGACTGGCCACATGGGCGACGAAACCGTCACTACTCAAAACCTCGACGTGGTTCGTATCGACGAAGCACGCCAACTGCTGTTGATCAAGGGTGCCATTCCTGGTGCCAAGGGCGGCTTCGTTTCCGTGCGCCCCGCGATCAAGGCTAAAGCTTCCAAAGGAGCGAACTAATGCAGCTCGAACTCCTGAATGAACAAGGCCAGGCCGCTTCCAAGGTGGAAGCTCCCGAGACTGTGTTCGGTCGTGAATTCAACGAAGATCTGGTCCACCAGCTGGTGACTGCCTACCGTGCCAACGCACGTCAAGGCACTCGCGCCCAGAAGGACCGTGAACAAGTGCGTCACACCACTGCCAAGCCTTTCAAGCAAAAGGGTACAGGCCGTGCACGTGCTGGTATGTCCTCCTCGCCTCTGTGGCGTGGCGGCGGTCGCATCTTCCCCAATCTGCCCGAAGAAAACTTCTCGCAGAAGATCAACAAGAAGATGTACCGCGCCGGTATGGCTGCCATCCTGTCTCAGCTGGCCCGCGAAGGCCGTCTGGCAGTTGTGGAATCCCTGACGCTGGATACCCCCAAGACCAAGGTGCTGGCAGACAAGTTCAAGGCTATGAACCTGTCTTCGTCGGTGATGGTGATCGCTGAAGAAATCGACGAGAACCTGTACCTGGCATCCCGCAATCTGAAGAACGTGTTCGTGGTTGAGCCGCGCTATGCAGACCCCGTGTCGCTGGTGCACTACAAGAAAGTGCTCGTCACCAAGGGTGCGATCGACAAACTCAAGGAGATGTTCGCATGAGCACTACCAAGTTTGACGAAGGTCGTCTGATGCAAGTGCTGGTCGCTCCCATCGTGTCCGAAAAGGCCACTCTGGTTGCTGAAAAGTCCAATGCTGTGACATTCAAGGTGCTGCAGAACGCTACCAAGCCCGAAATCAAGGCCGCTGTGGAATTGATGTTCAAGGTTGAAGTGGCTGGCGTGTCTGTGGTGAACACCAAGGGCAAGACCAAGCGCTTTGGCAAGACCGTTGGCCGTCGCGACAATGTGCGCAAGGCTTACGTGATGCTCAAGCCCGGTCAAGAGCTGAACCTGTCCGGGGAGGCTGCGTAATCATGGCTGTTATCAAGCTCAAACCTACGACCCCCGGCCAACGCGGCGCGGTGAAGGTTACTCGCGACCACCTGCACAAGGGCGAGGGCTTTGCCCCCCTGCTGGAAGCTCAATTCCAGAAGGCCGGTCGTAATAACAACGGTCACATCACAACTCGCCACAAGGGCGGTGGTCACAAGCACCACTACCGTGTGGTGGACTTCAAGCGCAACAAGGACGGTATCCCCGCCAAGGTTGAGCGCATTGAATACGATCCCAACCGTACTGCCCACATCGCTCTGGTGTGCTACGCAGACGGCGAGCGTCGCTACGTCATTGCTCCTCGCAACCTGGAAGTCGGCGCTACCATCATCAGCGGCTCCGAAGCTCCTATTCGCGTGGGCAACACCCTGCCTATCCGCAACATCCCCGTGGGCTCGACCATCCACTGCATCGAACTGAAGATCGGTGCCGGTGCTCAGATCGCTCGCTCGGCTGGTACCTCCGCCACTCTGCTGGCTCGCGAAGGCATCTACGCTCAAGTGCGTATGCGTTCGGGCGAAGTCCGCAAGGTGCACATCGAGTGCCGCGCCACCATCGGTGAAGTTGCCAACGAAGAACACAGCCTGCGCCGTCTGGGCAAGGCCGGTGTGAAGCGTTGGATGGGTATTCGTCCTACCGTCCGCGGTACGGTCATGAACCCTGTCGACCACCCGCACGGTGGTGGTGAAGGTAAGACCGGTGAAGGCCGTCACCCAGTTGACCCATGGGGCAATCTGACGAAGGGCTACCGCACCCGTAACAACAAGCGCACACAGACCATGATCGTGTCGCGCCGTAAGAAGTAAGGGGTAGCAAATGACTCGTTCTCTTAAAAAGGGTCCGTTTGTTGACCATCACTTGCTGGCCAAGGTCGAAAAGGCCATCGCCACCAAGGACAAGAAGCCAGTGAAGACCTGGTCGCGTCGCTCCATGGTCCTGCCCGAGTTCATCGGTCTGACCATCGCCGTGCACAACGGCAAGCAACACGTGCCGGTTTATGTGACTGACCAGATGGTTGGCCACAAGCTGGGTGAATTCGCGCTGACTCGTACCTTCAAGGGTCACCCTGCGGACAAGAAAGCCAAGAAGTAAGGAATAGAACATGTCTGAAACACGTGCTGTTCTCCGTGGCGTCCGCCTGTCTGTTGACAAGGGTCGCCTGGTCGCGGATCTGATCCGCGGCAAGAAGGTGGATCAAGCTCTGAACATTCTCCAGTTCACGCAGAAAAAAGCTGCCGTGATCGTGAAGAAGGTTCTGGAATCCGCTATCGCCAACGCTGAGCACAACGACGGCGCCGATATCGACGAACTGAAGGTCAAGACCATCTACGTCGAGCAAGGCACTACGCTCAAGCGTTTCACTGCTCGCGCCAAGGGCCGCGGCAACCGCATCAGCAAGCCTACCTGCCACATCTACGTGACAGTGGGTAACTGAGGCCTTAAGGAAGAATATGGGACAGAAAATCCATCCTACCGGCTTCCGTCTGGCGGTGAGCCGCAACTGGGCAAGCCGCTGGTACGCTAGCAACCGTGACTTCGCCGGCATGCTGGCCGAAGACATCAAGGTGCGCGAGTACCTGAAGGCCAAGCTGAAGAACGCCGCCGTGGCTCGCGTTCTGATCGAGCGTCCTGCCAAGAACGCCCGTATCACCATTTTCTCGGCTCGTCCGGGCGTGGTGATCGGCAAGAAGGGTGAAGACATCGAAGCCCTGAAGAAGGAACTCGCTGCTCGCCTGGGCGTGCCCGTGGCTGTGAACATCGAAGAAGTGCGCAAGCCTGAAATCGATGCCAAGCTGATCGCTGACTCCATCTGCCAACAGCTGGAAAAGCGCATCATGTTCCGCCGCGCCATGAAGCGTGCCATGCAGAACGCCATGCGTCTGGGTGCTCAAGGCATCAAGATCATGTCTTCCGGTCGTCTGAACGGTATCGAAATCGCTCGTACCGAGTGGTACCGCGAAGGCCGCGTGCCTCTGCACACTCTGCGTGCCGACATCGACTACGGCTTCTCCGAAGCCAAGACGACTTACGGCATCATCGGCGTGAAGGTCTGGGTCTACAAGGGTGACACCCTGGGCCGCAACGATCTGCCCGCCGTGGAAACGCCCCGTCCTGAAGACGAGCGTCGTCCTCGTGGTCCCCGTCGTGACGGTCGCCGTGATGGCCGTGATGGCGCTGGCCGTGGTGGCCGTCGTCCCGCAGGCACCAATGCCGCTCCTGCCGATGGCAGCGACAAGCCTGCTGGCGCTGGTGCTGATTCCGTTAAGCGCGTTCGTAAGGCCGACGCGCCCGCTACAGCAGCGGACGGTAAAGGAGAATAAACATGCTGCAACCTGCACGCCGCAAGTTCCGTAAGGAACAAAAAGGCCGCAACACCGGCATCGCTACCCGTGGCAACTCCGTTGCCTTCGGCGATTTCGGTTTGAAGTCTACTGACCGTGGTCGTCTGACCGCACGCCAGATCGAAGCTGCACGTCGTGCAATTTCCCGTCACGTCAAGCGTGGTGGTCGTATCTGGATCCGCGTGTTCCCGGACAAGCCCATCTCTACCAAGCCCGCCGAAGTGCGTATGGGTAACGGTAAGGGCAACCCCGAGTACTACGTGGCCGAAATCCAGCCCGGCAAGGTGATCTACGAAATCGTGGGTGTGCCTGAAGAGCTGGCCCGTGAAGCGTTCCGCCTGGCTGCTGCAAAGCTGCCTCTGCGCACGACCTTCGTGTCCCGTCACATTGGTGCTTAAGGAGATCAACATGACGAAATCTGCTGAACTCCGCCAAAAAGACGTGGCTGGTCTGGAAGCTGAAGTGAAGTCCCTGCAAAAGGCTCACTTCGGTCTGCGCATGCAAAAGGCCACGCAACAACTGGGCAACACTGCGACCATCAAGGCTACACGCCGTGACATCGCTCGTGCCAAGACCATCCTTGCTGAAAAGCAAGCCGCCAAGTAAGGAGCCGACATGACGGAAGCTAAAACATCCCTCAAGCGCACCTTGATTGGCAAGGTGGTCAGCGACAAGCGTGCCAAGACTGTGACCGTTCTGGTGGAACGCCGCGTCAAGCACCCCATCTACGACAAGATCATGATCAAGTCGAGCAAGTACCACGCTCACGACGAGCAAGGTGAGTACAAGCTGGGTGACGTGGTTGAAATCACCGAGAGCCGTCCTCTCTCCAAGACCAAGAACTGGGTTGCTACCCGCTTGGTTCAAAAGGCTGCTCTGGTGTAAGCCTAACCAGGCCCGCCGGCTGCAAAGCCCTTGAAAACGACCCACAATGCTGTGGGTCGTTTTTTTATTTGGGCCGCCAAGAATGCGGTCCGTGCTTTGCAACAAAGGAGATAGTCATGATTAAAGTTGGTGATGCCCTGCCCGCAGTGACCTTGATGGAATATGTGGAAGTGGAAGGCAATGGCTGCAGCCTTGGTCCCAACCCCGTGAAGCTGCCCGAGGCTCTGGCCGGCAAGACTATTGCCGTGTTTGCCGTGCCCGGCGCATTCACGCCCACCTGCTCCGAAAAGCATCTGCCAGGCTATGTGGCCAAGGCCGAAGAACTCAAGGCTGCGGGCGTGGACGAAATCTGGTGCCTGGCCGTGAACGATGCTTTCGTGATGGGCGCCTGGGGCCGCGATCAGAAGGTGGCAGGCAAGGTGCGCATGATTGCCGACGGCGATGCGGCA
This sequence comes from Comamonas sp. wu1-DMT, assembly GCF_040187805.1. NCBI lineage: Bacteria > Pseudomonadati > Pseudomonadota > Betaproteobacteria > Burkholderiales > Comamonadaceae > Comamonas > Comamonas sp. wu1-DMT. The sequence goes on along the minus strand of NZ_JBANEM010000034.1, from coordinate 32,060 downwards.
TTCGCCAAGGCGACCGGCCTGACGCTGGACCTGAACGGCAAGGGCCTGGGCCTGCGCGCCAACCGCTTCTCCATGCTGGTCAAGGACGGCAAGGTTGCGACCCTGAACGTGGAAGCTCCTGGCAAGTTTGAAGTCAGCGATGCCGGCACCATGCTGGCTCAAGCCAAGGCTTGATGGCTGAAGCCCTGAGTGGCTGCGCGCGGGAGTGACGCTCTCGCCGCAAGGCGGCTTTGCGCGGCGTCACAGAAAAAAGGCATTGCCAAACTGGCAATGCCTTTTTGCATTCGGGCTCAGAAAAGATCGGCCTTGAGGTAGTGTGCGCCTGGAAGCGGATTGTGATAGTAGGGTTCGATGGGCTCGAAGCCCAGGTCCACATACAGCGCGCGGGCAGACTCCATGTCGTCCAGTGTGTCGAGCAGCACATGGTCATAGCCAGCCTGGCGGGCAATATCGAGCATGGCTTCGGCCAGTTGACGCCCCAGGCCAAAGCCACGAAAAGCCTTGCGCACGAACAGGCGCTTCATCTCAGCGGCATTGGGGTAGTCCGAGTCGTCAAGAGGACGCAGTGCGCAGCAGCCCGCAATGCTGCCATCCACGCGAGCCAGCAGAATCTGTCCACGGGGCGCAGCATATTCGCCAGGGAGGGCGGCGAGTTCGGATTCGAATCCTTGAAATTCCAGGTCGATGTTCAGGCTGTCCGCATACTCCTGAAAGATCTGGCGCACAGCACCTATTTCCTCCAGGCTGGGCGTCAGCAAGTCCACGGCAGGCTTGTCCACGGCAACTAGGCAATGATGAAAGAAGGCCCAGTGTAGCGGCAAGTGCTTTACATGGTTAAAGCAGCTGCCTGCAGCGTCAGAACTCAGAAAGCAGCACTCTGCCCCAGTTGATGGATCCACCAGGAAAGAGAGCTTGCCACCACGGCCAGCAGCGCAGCCAGAACCCGGGTGCTGGCGGTGTCGCGGCTCGCAGCAACGGGCTCCTTCAGCAATTTGTCGCCCGTGACCATGGCCGGGACCAGTTTGTCGCCCTTGAGGCTGTAGCCGATGAGGGCCAGCAGATGCAGTGCGACCAGTGCGTAAATCAGGTACTGGCCCCAGTGGGCGTGGTAGTTGGTGGCCTTAGAGATCAGTTCGCCGGATACAAAACGCGTCAACGGTCCGCTGAAGGCAATTTCATCATCGCTCATCAGCCCGCTTGCGATTTGCGCCATCAGCACGATTAGCATCGCGATGACCGACAGCGAGCCTAGCGGGTTGTGGCCTGCGCGATCCTGTGTGGTCGAAGTGCCGCGCATATAGCGGCTCATGGCTGCCGCAGAAGGGATGAAGCTGCCAAAGCGCGACCAGTACCCGCCCACCAAACCCCAGAGAATGCGAAAGATCAGCAAGGCCAGCACCACCTGTCCCAGCAGCAGATGCCAGTTCATGGCATTGCCGCCCATCTTGGCAGTGACCACCAGGGCCACGATGCAGATTGCCAGCAGCCAGTGAAACAGGCGGGTGGGCAGGTCCCAGATCCGAATTCTGTGGATTTCCGTGGAGGCTTGTGTGGCGGACTCTGTCATGGCTTTTTCATGGCTGATGGACCCGGACATTGTGCCCTGGCAAGGCTGCAAGCCCAAATCGCGGCCTTTGGGTGACTCTGCCATACTGGTCAGGCAGCCGCCTGCGGCAGGCTGCAGAACCAAGAAAGGATACCCCGATGAAAGCTTTTTCCACTCTGGCATTCGCTGCTGTGGTTGCCACCGTGGCCCTGCCTGCCTCGGCACAGTTCGCCAAGGCTGAAGATGCCATCAAATACCGCCAGAGCGCCTTGAGCGTGCTGGGCACGCATTTCGGTCGCCTGGGCGCCATGGCCAATGGCAAGATGCCCTTTGATGCCAAGAGCGCGCAGGAAAGTGCGGAAATTGTGGCCTTCATGTCCAAGCTGCCCTGGGCCGGCTTCGGCGCCGGCACCGAAGGCGGCAAGGCCAAACCTGAGGTGTGGAAGGAGCAGGCCAAGTTCCATGATCTGTCGGGCAAGATGGAAGCAGAAGTCGTCAAGCTCAACGCTGCCGCCAAGACCGGCAATCTGGACAATCTCAAGACGGCTTTCGGCCCGGCCGCCAATAGTTGCAAGAGCTGCCACGACAGCTTCCGGAATAAGTAGCCCCCTGAGCCGCTGCGCGGCTTCCCCCAGGGGACAGCATCTTTGCTGCGGAGCGGCCCTTGCTCGATGCTCCAGGCATGAAAAAACCGACCAATGGTCGGTTTTTTTGTGAGCTGCTGTCGCTTGCTATTTCTATGTTTTAGGCACTTTTGATGTTGAAGTGACTTGCTGTCAAGCGCTGTGAGCTATGGTTTTTAATCAAGCTGCAGCGGGTTCTGCCAGCAGCTTCTCGATCAGCTTGTGCAGTTGCTCAAAGTCGGGTGCGCCGATATAGCGCTTCACGATCTCGCCGCGCTTGTTGACGATGAAGGTGGTGGGGGTGAGTTGCACATCGCCCCATGCCTTGGCCACGTTGCCGGTGTTGTCCAGCGCGACCTGGAAGGGCAGCTTGCGCGATTCGACGAAGTTCACGACATAGCTGGGCGGGTCGTAGCTCATGGCCACGGCCAGGGTGTCAAAGCCCTTGCCCTGGTACTTCTGGTAGGTGCTGATGATCTCGGGCATCTCTGCCACGCAGGTGGTGCAGCTGGTGGCCCAGAAGTTCACCAGCGTCACTTTGCCCTTGAGGTCGGCGGTGGTTTTCTGGCTGCCGTCCAGCAGCACAAAGGTGGATTGCGGCGCCGCGGCTTGCCCTGCGCCCGAATACACCCAGGCCCCGACGCCGATGACGGCGGCCGCCACAATGCCTGCGATCCAATGTTTGCTTGCCATAGAGATTGATTGTGCACAAATCTTCAGCACCTTGCTGATCTGTGGTTTGGTGTGTCAAACATGCCGAAAGTTCAGTTCTTACTGCTTGACCCACGGGTCAACCCTAGGCTTGCGTGACAAGTCGGGCCCGTGCCGCTGCCGATAATGGGCCATGAAGAAAACCGGACTCTGGGCTGCGACGCTACTGGTCAGCGGTGCGCTGCTGGCCGCCTGCAGCCCGGCACTGAACTGGCGTACCACCCAGCTCAAGGATGCGCCGCTGCAAGCACTCTTGCCCTGCGATGCGCAGACGGCCAGCCGCCCTGTCGATCTGGGCCTGGGCCAGGTGCCGCTGTCGGTGGTGGGCTGCGAGGCCCGGGGCGCGACCTATGCGGTATCGCATTTTGCCGTGGCCGAGCCCGTCCGCGCGGCCGAGGCTCTGACGTTCTGGCAGCAGGCGGTGCTCAAGCAGCTGAAGTCGGCAGACGGCGTCGCGACAAAGCTCAATGTCAAGGGAGACGGTCCATGGGTGCCCAAGGGGGCGCTGAATTTGCCGCAGTCCTTGCGCATCACGTTCGAAGGCCAGGGCCCGAGCGGACAGAAGGTGGTGGGACATGGACTGTGGTTCGCTCGCCTGGAAGGCGGCGGCGCCAGGGTCTATCACGCGGTGATTTACGCTGACAAGGCCATGCCTGCAGAGGCCGAGCTGTTTTTCTCGGGCCTGCAGTTGCAATAAGCCCGCATCCAGATCATGACCCTTGCGCTTCATCCACCTCATTGCCCTTGTTGACGGCGGCGACAAGCCATAATTTGCTATCAAGAACTGTGACTACATGACCACGCGCATTCTTTTGCTCACTCACGCTCCTCTGGCCGCTGCATTGCGCGAATGCGCGCTGCATGTGTTTGCCGATAGCGCTGACGACTTGCTGGCCCTGGACGTGCCTTCCGAAGAGGCGCCCGAGGCCACGCTGGAGCGTGCCCTGGCCATGCTGGTGGCGCATGGCGGGCTGGATGCCCCGACACTGGTGCTGACCGATCTGTTCGGTGCCACACCCTGTAACGTGGCCCAGCGTCTCACGGGCCTGTTGCAGGCCAGGCTGGTGGCGGGCGTGAACCTGCCCATGCTTTTGCGCTCCATAGGCTATCGGCATGAGCCGCTGGATGCCCTGGTTTCGCGGGCCATGGTGGGCGGCAGCCAAGGAGTGATGCAGGTAGCCGGCAGTTCCCGACAAAATCAAAGCGCACGACCTTCCAATGATCAAGACCAATATCACCATCAGCAATAAATTGGGCCTGCATGCCCGCGCATCGGCCAAGCTCACCAAGCTGGCCGGCAGCTTCCCCTGCGAGGTCTGGCTGACCAAGGGCGAGCGCCGCGTCAATGCCAAGAGCATCATGGGCGTGATGATGCTGGCGGCAGGCATAGGCTCCGAGCTGGAGCTGGAAACCGATGGCGCACAGGAGCAGGAAGCTACGGATGCGTTGGTGGCCCTGATCAACGACAAGTTTGGCGAAGGCCAGTAAAGGCTGCTTCACCTGTGCCGCGGCTTGACCGCGCGCAGGTGGCAGCTTGACGATTGGCTCTTTTGATAGCAGGCAGGGTCTTGCTGTCAATGAAGTAGAGCGGCTTTGATGCTGTAGTGCAGCGATAGTTTGCGCTGACTGCTGCAAAAACAAGAGCAAGAAGCAAGCAAAAAGCAATCGCGAAATTCGCGAAAGGGCATTCGCTATGACATTTGCCATCCACGGCCTGGCCGTCTCCCGAGGGATTGCCATCGGGCGCGCGGTCGTTGTGGCCTCCAGTCGCATGGAGGTGGTGCACTACTTCATCCGGCCCGATCAGGTGGAGTCGGAGATCCAGCGTGCCCGCACGGCACGCAATGCGGTGATTGACGAGCTGCGCCGGCTTCAGGAAGAAATGCCCAAGGATGCGCCTGGCGAGCTGGATGCGCTGCTCGATGTGCATCTGATGCTGCTGCAGGACCAGGCACTGGCCGAGGCCATTCGAAACTGGATCTCCGAGCGTCTTTACAACGCCGAATGGGCGCTGACCACTCAGCTGGAAATCGTCTCGCGCCAGTTCGACGAGATGGACGATGAGTACTTGCGCGAGCGCAAGGCCGATCTGGAGCAGGTCGTGGAGCGCATTCTGCGCCACATGAAGGGCGCGGCCAGTCCGCTTGCGCAGGTTGCTCCACCTTTGGCTCCGACGGGCGCCGTGCCTGCAACCGATGGACAGCAGCTGCCTCTCGACGTCACCACGGAAACCCCGCTGGTGCTGGTGGCGCAGGATCTGTCGCCAGCGGACATGCTGCAGTTCAAGAGCAAGGTCTTTGCGGGCTTCATCACAGCCGTGGGCGGCAAGACCAGCCACACGGCCATCGTCGCGCGCAGCATGGACATTCCGGCCGTGGTTGGCGCGCGGGCCGCAAGCCAGCTGATTCGCCAGGACGACTGGGTCATCATCGACGGCAACGAGGGCGTGGTCATCGTGGACCCCACGCCCATCATCCTGGCGGAGTACAGCTTTCGCCAGCGCCAGACCGAACTGGAGCGCGAGCGCCTGACCCGTCTGCGCTACACGCCGTCCCTCACCATGGATGGGCAGAAGGTGGAGTTGCTGGCCAATATCGAGCAGCCCAGCGACGGGGCTGCTGCCGTGCGTGCTGGCGCAGTCGGGGTGGGGCTGTTCCGTACCGAGTTTCTGTTCATGGGGCGCAGCGGCAATCTGCCCGGCGAGGAAGAGCAGTATCGTGCCTATCGCGAGGCCATCGACGGCATGCAAGGCATGCCGGTCACCATCCGCACGCTGGACGTGGGGGCCGACAAGCCGCTGGACAAGGCTCAGCCCAAGGACTACTACCTCAACCCCGCGCTGGGCCTGCGCGCCATACGCTGGAGTCTGGCCGACCCCGTGATGTTCCGCACCCAGCTGCGCGCCATTCTGCGCGCGGCAGCGCATGGGCAGATCAAGCTGCTGTTTCCCATGCTGGCCCATCGCAGCGAGATCGAGCAGACCCTGGCACAGCTGCGCCAGGCGCAGCATGAGCTCGATGTGCGCGGCGTGGCCTACGGCCCGGTCAAGCTGGGCGCCATGATCGAGATCCCGGCGGCCGCCCTGACGGTACGCAGCTTTCTCCAATATTTCGACTTTCTGTCCATAGGCACTAACGACCTGATCCAGTACACGCTGGCCATCGACCGTGCCGACGAAACCGTGGCCCATCTCTACGACCCCATGCATCCGGCCGTGCTGCGCTTGGTGGCGGAGGTCATCGCAGCGGCCAATGCTGCAGGCAAGGAAGTCAGCGTTTGCGGCGAAATGGCCGGTGATCTGAGCATGACCCGGCTGCTTTTGGGCCTGGGGCTGCGCAGCTTTTCCATGCACCCCGCGCAGATTCTGGCCGTCAAGCAGGAGGTGCTGCGTGCGGACTCCAGCAAGCTGGCTCCCTGGGCCTGCGAGGTACTGTGCAGCGAATGCCCTGCGCAGATGCTGGCGCCCTGAAGAACCCAGGGAGCGGCCTCGAGGCAGGCAGAAAAGGGATGGATGAATTACGCACATTCGAAGGAAATCGCCCGTGAGCTCGAGCCGGTGCTGGAAGATGCAGCGCTTGCGCAGCAACTGGCTGCACAAGCCAGGCCGGCCGTGTGGCTGCAGACCACTGCGGTGAAGGATGAAGCGGAGATTGCGTCCGGCAGCACCAAGTTTGGCGGCTGTCCCGACCTGCCAGCCGGTGTGGCCTGGCCCGAGCGAGGGCGCTATCCGGACCATGAGCAGCGGGTGAAGCCCCATCGCGAAGACAGCCTTGCTCCCGACAGCCGCTGGCGATGGGCCAGACCCGAGCAAGTACTGCTGTTTCGCAAAGAGGCCTTGCAGCACGTCGCAAGGCTTGAAAGCACTTTTCCGCTGAGCTTTGTGGCGCAGATCAACTTCGCCGAAGCCCGCTCCGCCGGGACTCTGGATGCGGATTTCCCCGAGTCCGGGCTGCTGTCCGTCTTCTACGACCTGATGGAGCAGCCCTGGGGTTTCGATCCTGCCGACGCCTGTGCGCTGAAGCTGATCTTCTCCGAGGGCGATGCCGAGCTTGAGCGGCGCCCGCAGCCGCCGGCGCTGCTAGAGCTGCCCGATCATTGCCAGCTCGCACCTATGGCCTGCGAACTGCATGCCTGCGTCACGGCCTTGCCCCTGGAGAGTGCTCAGTGGGATTCGCAGGGCCTGGCACTTGACGAAGAGCAGCGTGACCGCTTTGTCGAATGGTGGTTCGATGACGCACAAAACGCTGCCAGCAGCGGTGGAGAGGACAGTGGCTGCCATCGCATCGGCGGCTGGCCCACGCCTGTCCAGGGTGATATGCAGACCGAATGCGCGTTGGTGGCTGCGGGGCATTACTGCGGTAATGGCGAGGCCTACGCGGACGAGGCCACGCGGGCCGTACGCGATACCGCAACGCAGTGGCTTTTGCTGCTGCAGATCGGCAGCGATGAAAAAGGCGGCATGGGCTGGGGCGATGAAGGCCAGGTCTATCTGTGGATGCGCCGCGACGACCTGCGCGCACGTCGCTTCGACCGAGTGCGGTTGGTGCTGCAGTGTTGCTGAGACCAGCATGCGCCGTGATTGCAGGTGTCAACGGTTGCGAAATGGCTGCAAAACAGGTGTTTGGAGATTTCTTTTTGTGGAAAACGAAAATTAATTGATATTGATTCTCATTTGATGTTACTATCCATCCCAGCTTGCAGCACAGGACTCTGGTGGGGTATCCAGCGCTGCATGGCTCAGTTTCATCGTGGGGCGACTCGTCGGGCCTGTTCAGCCTGCAGTCGTTTTTGCCAGCCAGCGGTTTGCCGGTTAGCCAGGCGTTTTTTCGATGTAAACAGTGGATTATCAAAATTCATAGCTTTTAGCGCATGATGTGCAACGATTCTGCTATGAATTGACTATGTAAGCTTTACCAGAAAAGCGCAGCAAGCTCCTTATTCAGGAGCTTTATTTTTGGCAAATACTGGAGCGTGCAGTACTGCTCATTGCATCCGGGCATGAAAAAAGCAGCCACAGGGGCTGCTTTTGTGAGTGCTGTCTTCGGTGCTCAGACGCCGGCGGCATGGGCCTGCTGGTCGGCGTGGTAGCTCGAGCGCACCATGGCGCCCACGGCGGCGTGGGTGAAGCCCATCTTGTAGGCCTCCTGCTCGAACATCTTGAAGGTATCGGGGTGCACATAGCGGCGCACGGGCAGGTGGCTGTTGGTGGGCGCCAGATACTGGCCGATGGTCAGCATGTCGATGTTGTGGGCGCGCATATCGCGCATCACCTGCAGGATTTCCTCGTCCGTCTCGCCCAGGCCCACCATGATGCCGCTCTTGGTCGGCACATCGGGGTGCAGTTCCTTGAACTTCTTGAGCAGGTTGAGGCTGAACTGGTAGTCGGAGCCGGGGCGTGCTTCCTTGTACAGGCGCGGCGCGGTTTCCAGATTGTGGTTCATCACATCGGGCGGAGCCGACTTGAGGATTTCCAGCGCGCGGTCGTCACGGCCGCGGAAGTCGGGCACCAGGATCTCGATCTGCGTCTCGGGCGAGAGCTCGCGGATGTTCTTGATGCATTCCACAAAGTGGCCCGAGCCGCCGTCGCGCAGGTCGTCGCGGTCCACGCTGGTGATCACCACGTACTTCAGGCGCAGAGCGGCAATGGTGCGCGCCAGATTCAGCGGCTCGTTCACGTCCAGCGGATCGGGGCGGCCATGGCCCACGTCGCAGAAGGGGCAGCGGCGCGTGCACTTGTCGCCCATGATCATGAAGGTGGCCGTGCCCTTGCCAAAGCACTCGCCGATATTCGGGCAACTGGCTTCCTCGCAGACCGTGTGCAGATTGTTCTTGCGCAGAATGTCCTTGATCTCGTAGAAGCGCGTGCTGGGGCTGCCGGCCTTGACGCGTATCCATTCCGGCTTTTTGAGGACTTCGGCCTGCTCCACCTTCACGGGGATGCGTGCCAGCTTGGCGGCAGCCTTCTGCTTGGCCAGCGGGTTGTAGTTTTCGGCGGACTGCGCTTCGCGCACGACTTCATTGGTGCTCATGATCTTGCCTTCAGGGTGAGAGACGCGCCTTCAGCTGGCGGCCCAGCACGGATGCGGCCTCGTCCCAGGTTGTCTGTACGCCGATTGTAGAAAGGTCCACTGTTCTCAGCCCTGCGTATCCGCAAGGGTTGATTCGCAAATAAGGTTCCAAATCCATATCGACATTGAGGGCCACTCCGTGGTAGGTGCTGTGGCGGCTGACCTTGATGCCCAGGGCGGCAATCTTGCCCAGGCCCTCGAAATGCGGCTCGGGCGCCGGGCTGCCCGGTTCGCGATGTTGCGGACGCTGCTCCAGCATGGCATGGCTGCGCGGATCGTCCAGGCGCACATAGATGCCGGGGGCGCCTGCCACGCGGTGGCCGGTGACGCCGAAATGCTCCAGCGTGCGGATCACCGCATCTTCCAGCCGGTACACATACTCTTTGACGAAGTAGCCCATGCGCTGCAGATCCAGCAGCGGATAGGCCACCACCTGACCGGGGCCGTGATAGGTCACCTGGCCGCCGCGATTGGTGGCCACCACGGGAATATCGCCAGGGTTCAGGACATTTTCGGTTTTTCCGGCCAGCCCCTGGGTGAAGTGGGGTGAGTGCTCGCATACCCATACTTCGTCACGTGTGGCCGAGTTGCGTGTGCGCGTGAACTCCTGCATCGCGACCACCGTTGCTTCATAGCCGGTGCGCCCCAGAAAGCGCAGGTCCATGGCTTCGGGGGGCAGCAAGGCGGAAGCAATCGGGCTGTTGCTCACAGCACGACCTTCACCAGGGGGTGAGAGGTCAGTGCGCGGTAGGTATCGTCCAGCTGTTCGCGGCTGGTGGCCGTGATGGTGATGGTCACGCCCAGGTAGTTGCCGCCGGAGCTGGGGCGCAGCTCCACCGTGCTGGCGTCAAAGCTGGGGTCGAATTTTTCGGCGATCTTGGTGATTTCATGCACCAGATGCTCATTCTTGACGCCCATCACCTTGATGGGGAACTGGCTCGGATACTCGATCAGCGAATCCTTGCGCGGGTCTTCTTGCTGGCCGTTCTCGTTGGCGGCAGATGGGTTGGGCGTGTCGCTCATGAAGAGTCCTTGGCTGGAATGAAAAATTGCCGTTGGTGAAACAGCCGGTCAATGAGTAAGAAAGATTGTGCGCCACGCCGGGCAGCCCTGCGCGCGTGGGCCTAATCCATGACCCGGCGAGGCCGGCAAACCGGCAAAGCCCCTGGCAGGCGGCAGACAATTCAGGGTAATCAGGTATTTCAATTAGGGCACACTCGCGCCGCACCAAAGCTGAGGGTGGCAGATGTTGTCACTCAGCGACAACCCTCAGGTCTTGTCAAAGACGTTTTGCGCATGACAGTATCAACCCCTATCTAACGACGGGGGTTTTTACTTATAATCAGAGGCTTTGTAAAAAAGTCTTGCCTGGTCAGCGGTGTGAAAGAAAACATGACAAACATGCCCGCTGATTTTCAGGATGAGGACGAAGTCGAAGACTTCAAGCCCCTGACTGCACAAGAAGCCTCTGCATGGCGTTCGCGCTTTCCGCAGGTTTCTGTCTGGCGCATCGTCATCGTTCAGACGCTGGTCGGCGTTATCGTGGCTTTGCTGTCGTGGTTGATGACGGGGCGTGCAGCCGCAGGCTGGTCGGCGGCGTATGGAGCGCTGGCGGTCGTGTTGCCCGCAGCGCTGTTTGCAAGAGGTGTGGTTCGTCAACGGCCGGGAGGTGCCGGGGCGGCCATGGCGGGGATTTTCGGTTGGGAACTGGTGAAGCTGGTGCTGTGCATCGCGATGCTGGCGGCTGCGCCAAAGCTGGTTCCCGATCTCAGTTGGCTGGCGTTGCTGGCCGGTTTGATTGTTGTGATGAAAACGTATTGGGTTGCACTGCTGGTGCGATCCAGTGTCCGAAAAACTGAAGCTTAAGAAGAGAGTTGACGATGGCCGCTGATGCGCACGCCCCAACTGCAAGTGAATACATCGTTCACCACTTGCAACACCTGCAAAACATCAAGCAGAAGTCCGTCATTGATTTCTCAGTCATCAACTACGACTCGATCGTGGTGGCTGGCGTTCTGGGTCTGCTCGGCATCTTCGTGCTCTGGCTGGCTGCCCGCAAGGCGACTTCCGGCGTGCCCGGCCGCTTCCAGGCCGCCGTGGAAATCCTGGTCGAGATGGTGGACAACCAGGCCAAGGCCAATATCCACAACGCCCAATCGCGCAAATTCATCGCTCCTCTGGCACTGACCGTCTTCGTCTGGATCTTCCTGATGAACGCCATGGACATGCTGCCCGTGGATCTGCTGCCCTATCTGTGGCAAGGCGCTACCGCCGACGAACACGCCTATCTGCGTGTCGTGCCTACCGCCGACCTGTCCACCACGCTGGGCCTGTCCTTCGCCGTGCTGGTCCTGTGCCTGTTCTACAGCGTCAAGATCAAGGGCATGGGCGGCTGGGCGCATGAACTGGTGACTGCACCGTTCGGCACTTCCAAGAATCCCGTCTTCGCCCTGATCCTGGGCGTGGTGAACCTGCTGATGCAGGTGATTGAATACGTTGCCAAGACCGTGTCGCATGGCATGCGACTGTTCGGCAACATGTACGCTGGTGAGTTGGTGTTCATGCTGATTGCCCTGATGGGTGGTGCGGCGGCTATGTCGCTCTCTGGTGTGTTGCTCCCCGTGGGGCACATCATTGCAGGCTCTATCTGGGCAATCTTCCACATCCTGGTGATTACCCTGCAGGCCTTCATTTTCATGATGCTGACGCTGATTTACCTCGGCCAGGCACATGAAGCTCACTGACCTTTCCCTCTTCAACCTTTCTTTCCTTTAATCCCTAGGAGTCATCATGGAAAACGTTCTCGGTCTCGTCGCTCTGGCTTGTGGTCTGATTGTTGGTCTGGGCGCTATCGGCGCTTCGATCGGTATCGCCCTGATGGGTGGCAAGTTCCTGGAATCTTCGGCACGTCAGCCTGAGCTGATCAACGAACTGCAAACCAAGATGTTCATCTTGGCTGGTCTGATCGACGCCGCCTTCCTGATCGGTGTTGCTATCGCCCTGCTGTTCGCTTTCGCCAACCCCTTCCAACTGGTGGCCTAAGCTCCGATCAACGCCCTAAATAGAAAGGTGTTGCCGTGAGTATCAACGCGACCCTGTTCGTTCAGGCCATTGTTTTCCTGATCCTGGTGCTGTTCACGATGAAACTCGTGTGGCCCCCGATTGCGAAGGCACTGGATGAGCGAGCCCAGAAAATCGCCGATGGCCTCGCTGCTGCCGACAAGGCCAAGACCGAACTGACCGCTGTCAACAAGCGTGTCGAACAGGAATTGGCCCAGACGCGCAACGAAACAGCTTCGCGGCTTGCGGACGCCGAACGCCGCGCCCAGGCCATCATTGAAGAAGCCAAGGCCCGCGCGACAGAAGAAGGCAACAAGATTGTTGCTGCTGCCCGCGCTGAAGCTGACCAGCAAGCCATTGCTGCCCGTGAAGCCCTGCGTGAGCAAGTGGCAGCGCTGGCCGTCAAGGGTGCCGAGCAGATCCTGAAGAAGGAAGTCAATGCCGGTATCCACGCTGATCTGCTGAACCGCCTGAAGACAGAGCTGTAAGGAAAGCAAAAAATGGCAGAACTCGCCACCATTGCCCGCCCTTACGCCGAAGCATTGTTCAAAGCCTGCGCCGACAAGGCTGCAGACTTGAACAGCACTGTCGCTTGGGTGGAGGAATTGGCGGCGATTGCCGCCAATCCGCAATTGCGCCAACTGGCCGACAACCCGAACGTGAGCGACGCGCAAGTGTTCGATCTCATCACGGGTGTGGCCAAGTCGGCATTGCCCGAGTCCGCACGCAACTTCCTGCGTGTGGTCCTCGAAAACGGCCGTCTGGACGTGCTGCCTGAAGTGGCAGCCCAGTTCCGCAGCCTCGTGAACAGCAAGAGCGGCTCTTCGGATGCCGTGGTGTACAGCGCTTTCCCGATTGAGGATGCAGCGCTGGCCGAGCTTGGCGCCACGCTGGAAAAGCGCTTTGGCCGCAAGCTGAATCTCACCGTGAAGCTCGATGAATCGCTGATCGGTGGCGTTCGCGTCGTGGTGGGCGACGAGGTGCTGGACACCTCCGTCAAGGCCCGTCTGGAACAAATGAAAGCGGCCCTCACCGCGTAATGCGCTTGAGGTCTCGGCTAACACACAAGAAAGAAGGAAAGAGTCATGCAACTCAATCCCGCAGAAATTTCTGAACTGATCAAGAGCCGCATCGAAGGGCTGGCTGCTAGCACTGACGTCCGTAACCAAGGCACCGTGGTGTCGGTGACTGACGGTATCGTGCGCGTGCACGGCCTGTCGGACGTGATGGCTGGCGAAATGCTGGAATTCCCCGCAGGCGCCGACGGTCAACCCACTTACGGTCTGGCTCTGAACCTGGAGCGCGACTCCGTGGGCGCCGTGATTCTGGGTGCTTACGAGCACATCGCAGAAGGCAACACCGTCAAGTGCACCGGCCGTATCCTGGAAGTGCCCGTGGGCCCCGAGCTGGTCGGCCGCGTGGTGAACGCCCTGGGTCAGCCTATCGACGGCAAGGGCCCCATCAATGCCAAGATGACGGACGTGATCGAGAAGGTCGCTCCTGGCGTGATCGCACGTCAATCCGTGGATCAGCCCCTGCAAACCGGTATCAAGTCCATCGACTCCATGGTTCCCGTGGGCCGTGGTCAGCGTGAACTGATCATTGGTGACCGTCAGACTGGTAAGACGGCTGTCGCTATCGACGCCATCATCAACCAGAAGGGCCAGGGCGTTATCTGTATCTACGTGGCTATTGGTCAGAAGGCTTCTTCGATCAAGAACGTGGTGCGCTCTCTGGAACAAGCCGGCGCGATGGACTACACCATCGTCGTGGCTGCCACCGCCTCTGAATCCGCTGCCATGCAGTACGTGTCGGCCTACGCTGGCTGCACCATGGGCGAATACTTCCGCGACCGCGGCGAAGACGCTCTGATCGTTTATGACGATCTGTCCAAGCAAGCCGTGGCCTACCGTCAAGTTTCGCTGCTGCTGCGTCGTCCCCCCGGACGTGAAGCCTTCCCCGGCGACGTGTTCTATCTCCACAGCCGTCTGCTGGAGCGTGCCGCTCGCGTGAACGCCGACTACGTCGAAGCCTTCACCAAGGGTGAAGTCAAGGGCAAGACCGGTTCTCTGACCGCTCTGCCTATCATCGAAACACAAGCTGGCGACGTGTCCGCTTTCGTTCCCACGAACGTGATTTCGATTACCGACGGCCAGATCTTCCTGGAAACCAGCCTGTTCAACGCCGGTATCCGTCCCGCTATCAACGCCGGTATTTCGGTGTCCCGCGTGGGTGGTTCCGCTCAGACCAAGGTTGTGAAGGGCCTGTCCGGCGGTATCCGTACCGACCTGGCTCAGTACCGTGAACTGGCTGCCTTTGCGCAGTTCGCTTCCGACCTGGACGATGCAACCCGCAAGCAGCTGGACCGCGGTGCCCGCGTGACCGAACTGCTCAAGCAGGCTCAGTACTCTCCTCTGTCGACCGCTCTGATGGCTGCTTCGCTGTTCGCAGTGAACAAGGGCTTCATGGACGACATCGAAGTCAAGCAAGTGCTGCCCTTCGAATCTGGTCTGCACCAGTTCCTGAAGACCAGCCACGGCGCTCTGCTCGACCGTCTGAACGAAAAGCGTGCTTTCGACAAGGAAGGCAAGGACGAAGCTGAACTGACTGCAGCCATTACTGCATTCAAGAAGTCCTTCGCTTAATACCGGCGAGGAGTCATCATGGCAGCAGGTAAGGAAATACGCGGCAAGATCAAATCGGTGGAAAACACCAAGAAGATCACCAAAGCCATGGAAATGGTGGCTGCATCCAAAATGCGCAAGGCGCAGGACCGGATGCTGGCTGCCCGTCCATATAGCGAAAAAATCCGCAACATTGCAGCCCATCTTGGCGAAGCTAACCCTGAATATGTGCATCCGTTCATGCAAGTGAACGATGCCAAGAAGGTCGGCGTCATCGTGGTGACGACCGACAAGGGTTTGTGCGGCGGCATGAACACCAACGTGTTGCGTGTCGTCACCAACAAGTTGCGCGAACTGCAGGATGCGGGTGTTGCGACAGATGCAGTGGCCATTGGCGGCAAGGGACTGGGTTTCCTGAACCGTGTCGGTGCCAAGGTGGTCTCTCACGCTACAGGCTTGGGCGACACGCCTCACCTCGACAAGCTCATCGGGCCTGTCAAGGTGTTGCTGGACCAATATGCTGAAGGCAAGCTGAGCGCGGTGTACCTGGCGTACACCAAGTTCATCAACACCATGAAGCAGGAGTCGGTGGTGGAGCAACTGCTCCCCCTGTCGTCCGAAAAATTGCAAGCCGAGAAGACGGGTGCATCGTGGGAATACATCTACGAACCTGACGCTCAAAGCGTCATCGACGAACTGCTGGTTCGTTACGTGGAGTCCCTCGTGTACCAGGCAGTTGCGGAAAACATGGCGTCCGAGCAATCGGCGCGCATGGTGGCCATGAAGGCCGCTACCGACAACGCCGGCAACGTCATCAGCGAGTTGAAGCTGGTCTACAACAAGACGCGTCAGGCAGCGATTACGACCGAGTTGTCGGAAATCGTGGCAGGCGCAGCCGCTGTGTAAACGGCTTTAACGAACAAACAGATTGGAGCAAAAAATGGCTCAAGTACAAGGCAAGATTGTTCAATGTATCGGCGCCGTGGTGGACGTGGAGTTTGCCCACGGCCAGGTGCCCAAGGTGTATGACGCCTTGAAGCTGGAAGGCTCGGCCCTGACCCTGGAAGTTCAGCAGCAGCTGGGCGACGGCGTGGTGCGTACCATTGCCCTGGGTTCTTCGGACGGCCTGAAGCGTGGCCTGATGGTCACCAACACCGGCAACCCCATCACCGTTCCCGTGGGTAAGGCTACCCTGGGCCGCATCATGGACGTGCTGGGCAACCCCATCGACGAACGTGGTCCCGTGGACCAGACCCTGACCGCCGCCATCCACCGCAAGGCTCCTGCTTACGACGAACTGTCGCCTTCGCAGGAACTGCTGGAAACCGGTATCAAGGTGATCGACTTGGTCTGCCCCTTCGCCAAGGGCGGCAAGGTGGGCCTGTTCGGTGGTGCCGGTGTGGGCAAGACCGTGAACATGATGGAACTCATCAACAACATCGCCAAGGCCCACAGCGGTCTGTCGGTGTTCGCTGGTGTGGGTGAGCGTACCCGTGAAGGTAACGACTTCTATCACGAAATGTCCGACGCTGGCGTTGTGAACCAAGAGAACCTGGGCGAGTCCAAGGTTGCCATGGTTTACGGTCAGATGAACGAGCCCCCAGGAAACCGTCTGCGCGTGGCGCTGACCGGCCTGACCATGGCTGAGTCGTTCCGTGACGAAGGCAAGGACGTGCTGTTCTTCGTGGACAACATCTACCGCTACACACTGGCCGGTACCGAAGTGTCCGCTCTGCTGGGCCGTATGCCTTCCGCCGTGGGCTACCAGCCTACCCTGGCTGAAGAAATGGGTAAGCTGCAAGAGCGTATTACCTCCACCAAGGTTGGTTCGATCACTTCCATCCAGGCCGTTTACGTGCCAGCGGATGACTTGACCGACCCCTCGCCCGCCACCACTTTTGCTCACTTGGACTCCACCGTGGTGCTGTCCCGTGACATCGCTTCGCTGGGTATCTACCCCGCTGTGGATCCTCTGGACTCCACCAGCCGTCAGCTGGACCCCCAAGTGGTTGGCGAAGAGCACTACAAGGTGGCTCGCCAAGTGCAGGGTACGCTGCAGCGCTACAAGGAACTGCGCGACATCATCGCGATTCTGGGCATGGACGAACTGGCTCCCGAAGACAAGCTGACTGTGGCTCGTGCTCGTAAGATCCAGCGTTTCCTGTCTCAGCCTTTCCACGTGGCTGAAGTGTTCACTGGTGCTCCCGGCAAGTACGTTCCCCTGTCTGAAACCATCCGTGGCTTCAAGATGATCGTGAACGGCGAAGCCGACCACCTGCCCGAACAGGCTTTCTACATGGTTGGTACCATCGACGAAGCCTTCGAGAAGGCCAAGAAGCTGGCTGCCTAACTGGCTTGCACCCCCTGAGCGGCTTGCGCCGCTTCCCCCTCTCTTTCAGGAGGGGGACGACGCCCTCGCTGCGGGGCGGCCCTTGCTCGGCGTCTCTGGCTTGGGGTGTGCTTGTTTTAGGACCAGTTTTTACCTTTTCTAGGAGCAAAGATGAACACTATTCACGTTGATGTGGTCAGTGCCGAAGAGTCCATCTTCTCCGGTGAAGCGCGCTTTGTCGCCTTGCCCGGTGAAGCGGGCGAGTTGGGCATTTATCCCCGCCACACACCGCTGATCACCCGCATCAAGCCGGGTTCGGTGCGCATCGAAATGCCTGACGGCAGCGAAGAGTTCGTCTTCGTGGCCGGCGGCATTTTGGAAGTGCAACCCAACTGCGTGACCGTGCTGTCCGACACCGCCATCCGCGGCAAGGATCTGGACGATGAAAAGGCGCAAAAGGCCAAGGCTGCGGCCGAGGAAGCCCTGAAGAACGCCAAGGGCGAACTGGACATCGCTCGTGCACAGTCCGAGCTGGCCGTGATGGCGGCTCAGATTGCTGCTCTGCGCAAGTACCGCCAGAAGCGTTGATGTGCTGTGCCCTGAGCACATGCATCAGCAGCAAAAAGCCACCGCATGCGGTGGCTTTTTTTTATGGACTGCTGCTGCGTAAATCGAAGCGCACTGCGCTTGTCCCAAAAGGGATTGATCCCGAAACCAGCAGGATTCTGAACCGCGGCAGCGCGCAAGCGGCTTAGCTGTTGCAGGCGGCCTGATAGCCGTAGACCACGGAGTTGTCCTTGGGGTCCACATGGCGCGATTTGCGCACCACGGCCTTGCTGGGGTCTTCGCAGAGGGCTCGGATCTGGGCTTCGCACTTCTTGGGGTCATCTTCCTTGAGCTTGCAGCTCAGTGCGTAGTCGTATTCAGCCGGTGCTTCGGCGCCTCTGGGGCTGATGGAGGAGCAGGCGCTCAGTGCCAGGACAGAGCTGATGACGGCCAGAGAGAACAGAGATTTCTGCATGCTTGAGTGCTTTCTTAAGAAAATACGGCTGCCCCAAAACTAACACAGCCATGCGGGTAAAAAGGTTTTTTCTGGATAGGGCCCGCCTGCTTTTTGCATCACCGGGCCTGTTCGCGGTGTCAAAAACAACAAAGGACATGGATGCGCTACAGCGGTACCTTGACGCAATGGAATGACGAGCGTGGCTTTGGCTGGATAGAGGCCGATGGCGGTGGCGAGCGCCTGTTTGTCCATATCAGTGCTTTTGAGCCGCGCCCGCCCGCAGAGCAGCGTCCTCGGCCCGGCCTGCGCCTGGAGTTTTCCGTCGGCATGGAGCAGGGCAGAAAACGCGCGCTTCAGGTTGCGTGGCGAGCTGGCGGCCCAGTGCCTCAGGCACGGTCTTCTTCGGTGCGGCACAACAGCCCTTCTGCAGGGCGTTTGCAGTCCTCGCGTGCGGTGCCTCAGGGCTGGCATGCCTCCAGTGGCTTCAGCTATGGCGTGTTGCTGGTCTGGCTGCTGATGATGCTGGCCACTGCCGTGATCTGGGGCATACCGCGCATCCTCTGGCTGATCTATGCAGGCCTGAGCATGCTGACCTTCATGGCCTACTGGCAGGACAAATGGGCCGCCCAGAAGGGGCAGTGGCGCACGCCGGAAAAAACGCTGCAGACCATGGCGCTGGCCGGAGGCTGGCCCGGTGCCCTGCTGGCCCAGCAGTGGCTGCGCCACAAAAGCAGCAAGACCAGCTTTCAGCTGCAGTTCTGGCTCATGGTCCTGATCAATGTGGCGGCCGTGCTCTGGCTGTGTTCGCCATACGGGCGGCATGTGCTGGCCTGAGGCTTCTGCGGTCTGCAGCCGGCGCATGCGGCGGCAGAACCGGATCAGCGGCTGCGGCTCGGCAGATGCCTTTGGACCACGGGCGTATCGGGCAGGTTTCGCTGTGTGTTGGCCGCGGATTTGCGCGGAAAATGCGCCTGCAGCTGCCGGTTGACACGCTCCAGTGCCGATACCAGACCCACGCTGAAATGCCCGCCCTGGAAGGCGGACTGCATATCGCTGATCAGCGTTTGCCATTGCTCGGCGCTCATGGTGCGGTCCAGGGCGCGGTCGGCCACGATTTCTATGGCGTGGTCGGCCAGCAGCAGGTAGATCAGGGCGCCGTTGTTGTGCTCCGTGTCCCAGACATGGAGCTTGGCGAACTGCGAGAGAGCGCGCTCGCGCGCCGTGGCATCGCGCCAGATATAGCTCCAGGGCAGGCCGGCCTCTACGCAGATGCGGACCTGGCCGGTATGGCCCAGCTCGCTTTTGGCGATCAGCAATTCCAGCTCCTTGAGCGTGGCAGGCGGCAAGGCCTTGCGCAGATGCTGTTCGGCCCAGCGGTGTCGTACCAGGCGTGCCAGGCGTTGAAAGACATTGCTCATTTCACCAGTCCCCCGAGGCGCCACCGCCACCAAAGCTGCCGCCGCCACCGGAGCTGAAGCCGCCCCCGGAACTGAAACCACCGCCACCGCCGCCGCTGCTCCAGCCGCCTCCGCCGGTGCCGATGTAGGGGCCGCCTCCGCCACGCGAGAGATTGGAGAGCAGGGTGAAGATCAGGCCCACAAAGCCAGCCACGCCTGCGATCAACAGGCTGGTGGTGATCACATAAGCGGCCACCCCGGCAACGCCGCCAATGAGCAGCGAACCCAGCACGCGGCCAAAAATGGCGCGGGCGACGGCAATCCCGATCGGAAAACCGAAGAACAGCAGAGGAAGCAGAAAGTCCAGCTGGTCGGCCCAGGACTTGCCGGACTTGCGCGGCTGGGACTGCGGTGCGGGCAGTTTCTCGCCATGAATCAGCAGGCCCATCTGCTCGATGGCGGCAGACAGTCCACCTGCATAGTCGTCGGCGCGAAAGCGCGGCTTCATGGCACCGTCGATGATGCGTGCAGCCTGGATGTCGGGAATGGCGCCTTCCAGCTTGCGCGCCACTTCGATGCGCATGCGCCTGTCGTTCTTGGCCACGACAATGAGAGCGCCGTCGCCTATGTCCTTGCGTCCCAACTTCCAGCTGCTGGCCACACGCCAGGCATAGGCTGCGATGTCTTCCGGGGCCGTGGTGGCTACCATGAGCACGGCGACCTGGGCGCCGGTCTCGTCCTCCAGCTTCTTGAGCTGCTCGCTCAGCGATTGCAGATCGCCGGGGCTCAGCGTGCCGGTCTGGTCGATGATGCGCGCAGTGAGCTCGGGCACAGGCTGCAGTTGCGTGCCTGCAGCGCCTTGCGCCCAGACTGGCAGCGCCGCAAGCAGTGCCAGCCATGCAAAAACAATAGCTGCAAGCGCTTTATGTATAAGAGCTTGATGCATGTGGTGCATGGTTTTTGAAGTGGAAGCCTGCAATTACTTGCTGCCAGCAGGCGCTGTGGGCGTTGAGAAGTCGACGGCCGGTGGCTGGGAGATCTGGGCTTCGTTTTGCACCGTGAAGTTGGGCTTGACCTTGTAGCTGAATACCTTGGCCGTGATATTGGTGGGGAAGCTGCGCGCCAGCACGTTGTAGGCCTGTACGGTGCCTATGTATTCGTTGCGCGCCACGGTGATGCGATTTTCCGTGCCCTCCAGCGTTACGCGCAGATCGCGGAACGCCTGGTTGGCCTTGAGTTCGGGGTATTTTTCCGCCACCACCATCAGGCGCGAGAGCGCGCTGGAAATCTCGCCCTGAGCTTGCTGGAACTTGTTGAAGGCTTCAGGGTTGTTGATCAGCTCGGGCGTGGCCTGAATCGAGGTGGCCTTGGCGCGTGCTTCGATCACCCTGGTCAGGGTCTCCTGCTCGAAGTTGGCCTCGCCCTTGACCGTGGCGACAATGTTCGGGATCAGGTCCGAGCGGCGCTGGTACTGATTCAGCACCTCGCTCCAGGCGGCCTTGGATTTTTCATCCAGACGCTGAAAGTCGTTATAGCCGCAGCCCGTGAGGGAGAGCATGGAGGCCGCGGTTGCGATTGCCAGAAGCCAGCGTTTCATGGGTGTTTCCATTCACGAGATTGAGACGGAAACCATAGCATAAGCGCTTGCTCGGTTCGTGTGCGTGCAAGGCCTGTCACCTTGTCCGCTGTCCAGCGGCGCTAGCATTGCAATCATGTCCACTGTTTCTCCACTCGATGCCCTGCGTGGCGCACAGCGTCCCGGCCCGAAAACTGCGACCTTGCCGCGCCTGTTGCTGGCCGGGGCCACGGGGCCGCTGGGCAACGAGGTGCTCAGTCGCGTGGTAGGCGCGCAGAACTATGCGCTGGTCCAGGTGCTGGCACGCGAGCCCTATGTCCAGGGCCTGCGTGGCATGGAGTTGCTAACGCAACTGCACGGCGATGTGCAGCAATGGCCTGTGCAGAGCGCCGATGTGGGCCTCATCATGTTTGAGCCTTCGCGTCCCTATTACCAGCGCGAGCGCGCCTTGTGGACGCCCCGGCCCGACCAGCTGCAAGCGGTGGCGCAGTGGATGCAGCGCTGTGGCGTGCATACGCTTGCCGTGGTGCTGCCCCACGATATGGGTAGCCTGCCCCAGGCTTTGAAGCAGGGGCTGGCCAATCTCAATGAGCAAGGCGTAGCTGCGCTGGGCTTCGAGCGCCTGATTTTTGTGCGCTCGGCCAGAGAAGCCCAGAAAATCAATGCAGGCCATTGGCTGCAGCGCACGGCAAAGACCATGCTGTCGGCGCTCAGCTATATGCTGCCGCAGACGGAGCGACCGGTGCGCGCCATGCATGTGGCTCGTCTGGTGGAGGCAGCCTTGCTCAAGGCACCGCCGGGAATTCATGTGGCTCCGCCTGAGCTGGTCTGGCGTGCGGCACAGAAAGACGCTCTGCAGTCAGAGCTGCGGAGCTGGCTGGGTTTCTCATGAATTTCGAACAATTTCGTGCACCTTGGTGGCAGCCCGGAGGTCATGTCCAGACCATTTGGGCTGCACTCTGTGCGAAGGGCGGAGAGTCTCCGGCGTGGCGGCGCGAGCGCTGGGATACGCCCGATGGCGATTTCATCGATATCGATTTTTCAAGCCATATGGCAAGTGCAAGCGCTCCCACACTGGTGCTGTTTCATGGCCTGGAAGGCTCTTCCTCCAGCCACTACGCCAAGGCCCTGGCACAGGTCTGCGCGCAGCGCGGCTGGCATCTGGCCGTGCCGCATTTTCGCGGCTGCAGCGGTGAGCCCAATCACTTGCTACGCGCCTACCACTCCGGCGATGCGGACGAGCTGGACTGGATTTTGCGTCGGCTGCGTCAAGGCGCGGGCGGAGAGTTGCTGGCCATGGGAGTGTCGCTGGGCGGCAATGCCCTGGCGCGCTGGGCCGGGCTGCAGCAGCAGGCGGCCGCAGAGCTCGTCAAGGGCGCGGCAGTGATCTGTGCGCCGCTGGACCTGGTGGCCGGAGGCGTCAATCTGGGCCAGGGGCTCAATCGCTGGATCTACACCCCCATGTTCATGCGTACCCTGGTGCCCAAGGCCCTCGCCAAATGGCAGCAGTCGCCGGGGGTGTTCGATAGGGAGCGGCTGCAGCGCGCACGCACCCTGCATGACTTTGACGATGTGTTCACGGCCCCGGTCCATGGCTTCAGGGATGCCGATGATTACTGGCGCCGGGCCTCGGCCAAGCCCCTGCTCAAGCAAGTGGCCGTGCCCTTGTTGCTGCTCAATGCGCGCAACGATCCCTTTGTGCCGGCGCACAGCCTGCCCAGGCCCGATGAGGTCAGTGCCACCGTGCAGCTATGGCAGCCGCCGCACGGCGGACATGTGGGCTTTGCCAGCGGAGCCTGGCCCGCCCATGTGCAGGCCATGCCGCTGGCGGTGACCGAGTGGCTGGAGCAGTGGCTCTGAGCGTTCGCAGAATAATCAGGAGATGAGTGATGGATGACATCGTGAAACAGGCCATGCTCAAGTGGCCCAATGTCCCGGCCTGCAGTGGCTGGCTGGGTCTGGATGCGCGTGGCCAGTGGTGGCTCAGGGACGAGCAGGCCCAGGTCTGCGGTGCGTTTGCCAGCGGCAAACCCGGCTCCAGGGGCAATCTGCTGCGCCACGAAAAGTTGGCCGAATTCATCGGACGCAACTATCTGGTCGAGGCAGATGGTCGCTGGTATTTTCAGAACGGCCCGCAGCGCGTGTATGTGGAACTGGAGAGCGCGCCATGGATATGGCGTCTGCGATACGCGGAGCATGGCTTGCAGTTGCACAGTCATACGGGCCAGGAGCTGGCTGCCGAACAGGTGCAGCAGGTGCTGCTGGACGAGCTGGGGCGGCTGTTTCTGGCCCTGCCGCAAGGCCTGGGCATGGTGCACAGCCTGGACATGCTGGATGCCGCCAATGCGCTGGAGAGTGGTGCGCTGCCCGAGGCGCAGGATATCGAGAGCGCCTTGCTGCCGTTGCAGTTCGGTTTTGTGCCCAGTCCTGAGGGCTATCAAGTCTGATAGCAGCTTTCGTTTGTGTGCAAAGGGTTTGAGGCCAAAAATAACAAAACCGGCCAAAAGCCGGTTTTTGCGGGGCAGAGGGGCGCCTACTTGGCTGCATCCACCATGTACTGGATGGCGGCCTTGAAGTCTGCATCCGATGCGGTGGAGCCGCCCTTGGGAGGCATGGCGCCCACGCCTTGGGTGGCCTTCTGCACCATATCGTCCATGCCCTTGGCAATGAAAGGTGCCCAGGCAGCCTTGTCGCCAAACTTGGGAGCCCCGGCTACGCCACTGGCGTGGCAGGCCATGCAGGTGGTGTTGTAGAGGTTCTTGCCCACATCGGAGGCCGCGGCAGCTGCGGGAGCCGGGGCGGCTGCAGGTGCTGGCTCGGCGGCTGCAACAGCTGCTGCCGGTGCAGCGGCGACGGGGGCCGCAGGTGCTGCTGCGGGGGCATCACCGGCTGCAGGCTGGGGCTCGGGGAAGTTGGCGCCGGCAGCATTGCTCATATAGACCACGCCACGGGCAATTTCCGTGTCATTGAACTCGCCGCCGCCCTGGGCCGCCATCGCACCCTTGCCAGCCAGGGCAGAGTGCACCAGCGTTTCCAGGCCCTGCTTGATGCGCGGGCCCCAGGCTGCTGCATCCTGGAATTTGGGGGCGCCGGCTACGCCGGTTTCATGGCAGGCCGCGCATTGCGACTTGAAGACTTCGGCTCCGCCGCGCAGAGGACGGTTGGCATCACGAATTTCCACCGTACCCACTTTTTGCAGACGCATGGCCTTGGCCATTTCGGCATTGGCCGTACCTGCGCCCGTGGTGTCGGACGAAGTCACGAACTTGACCAGACCGATGATGACGAAGATGGGAACCACAAACGAGAAGAAGACGGCAAGCAACAACTGCTTGGGTTTTTTAATGGGGCCTGTATGGGCTTCTTCGTGGTGTTGCTCGCTCATGAAGTCCTCTGAGATCGTGGGATGGGGATGAACAAACCATTATAGAAGTGAGGGTTAAGAATGCCAGTGCACGACGATCCGGGTTGACGGCTGCTGCATAAAGGAGTTGAGTTGGATCAACTTTGTGCAGCCAATTTGTGGCGTGCATGAAAAAAGGCGTCCGAAGACGCCTTGTGTGAGAGTGCAAAACTTGGCCCGATTACTGGGCTGTAGTTGCTGCCGCAGGGTTGTCGCTGGCGCTTGCCTGCGTCCAGCCGCCGCCCAGCACCTTGTAGAGATTGACCTGGTTTTGCAGCTGCGCCAGGCGGACCTGAACCACGGACTGCTCCAGTGCAAACAGTGAACGCTGCGCATCCAGCAGATCCAGGTAGCTGGCCACACCGTTGGTGTAGCGCAGGTCCGACAGCTTGTAGCGAACCTGCTCTGCCTCCAGCTGACGCGATTGGGCATCGAGCTGATCCTTGAGTGCTTGGCGATTCACCAAGGTGTCGGACACCTCGCGGAAGGCCGACTGGATGGATCCTTCGTATTGAGCCACGGCAATCTTCTGGCTGGCTTCTGCAACCTGCAGATTGGCGCGATTGCGGCCTGCATTGAAGATGGGCAGATACAGCGAAGGCGCAATCGTGAACGCCGCAGAGTCCGACTTGAGCAGATCGGAGATGTCGGAGCTTGCGAAACCTGCCGAGGCGGTCAGGGAGATGTTCGGGAAGAACAGCGCACGTGCGGCACCAATGCTGGCATTGGCGGCGATCATGCTTTGCTCTGCCTGGCGGATGTCGGGCCGGCGCAGAAGCAGGTCGGAAGGCAGGCCCGAAGGCACATCGGCCAGGGCTGGCAGATCGCGCAGTTGCTTGCCTTGCATGCTGGTCAGCAGATCGGCAGGCAGGGTCTGACCCACGAGCAGGGTCAGGGCGTTGACGTCGCGCTCGCGCTGACCGGCTTGCTGGGCCAGCGTGGCGCGTGCGCTTTCGGTCAGCGACTGAGCTTGGCGGTAGTCCAGCTCGGAAGCGACACCGGAGTCCAGTCGCAGCTTGGTCAGCTTGATGGACTGCTCACGTGTGCCCAGGGTACGACGGGAAATGGCCAGCAACTCCTCGTCAGCCTGCAGGTTCAGCCAGGTGTTGGCGACCGTTGCAATCAGACTGATCTGGGCCGCTTTGCGGCCTTCCTCGGTCGCCAGATACTGGGCTAGAGCTTGCTGCTTGAGGCTGCCGATGCGCCCCCAGAAGTCAATCTCCCAGCTGGGCATGGAAAGGCCCACCATGTACGAGTTGGCATAGCGGCCCGTGGTGGCGCTGGGCTGGCGGCTGGCGCTGCCTGCGACACCGAATTCCGGGAACTGGCCGGCACGCTGGATCTGGTACTGAGCCTGTGCCTTTTCGATGTTGAGCACGGCCACACGCAGGTCGCGGTTGTTTTCCAGCGCGAGCTGGATCACCTGCTGCAGGCGTGGGTCCGTGTAGAACTGCTGCCAGGGGATGTCGGCAGCCGCCGTGGCGCCAGCCTGCTCGTCGGTGGCCGAGTAGTGCTCGGCCACCGGAGCGGCAGGGCGCTCCAGCGTGGGGATGAAGGAGCAGCCGCTGGCCAGCAGCGCGCCGGCCAGTGCTACGGGTAGCAAGGTTTTATTCATGTTGCGAGCCTCCCTGTGCTGCAGAAGTTGCCGCTGGGGGAGTGGCGTTGGAGTCCTGCTTGGACTTCTTGCCAAACAGATTGAACACGGCCACAAAGAACACGGGCACCAGGAACACGGAGATCGGCGTGCCGATCACCATGCCCCAGAACACGCCGGTGCCGATCTCCTTCTGGCTGGCAGCGCTGGCGCCGGAGGCGATGTACAGCGGCACCACGCCCAGAATAAAGGCCAGCGAGGTCATCAGAATGGGACGGAAACGAAGATGACCGGCTTCCAGCGCGGCTTCCAGCGCGCTCTTGCCTTCAGCATGCAGGTCCTTAGCGAACTCCACGATCAGAATGGCGTTCTTGGCCGACAGGCCGATCACCGTGATCAGCGCCACCTGGAAGTAGATGTCGTTGGGCATGCCGCGCATCAGCATGCCGGCCACGGCGCCGAACACGCCCAGAGGCACGACCAGCAGCACGGACAGCGGGATGCTCCAGCTTTCATACAGTGCGGCCAGACACAGGAACACGGCCAGGATGGAGAACGCGTACAGCAGCATGGCCGAGGAGCCAGCCTTTTTCTCGTCCAGAGACTGACCGGTCCACTCGTAGCCGAAGCCGTCGGGCAGTTCCTGGGCCAGCTTTTCCATTTCCTTCATGGCGTCACCGCTGGTGAAGCCGGGTTTGGCCTGACCGGTGATGCTCATGGAGGGGTAGCCGTTGTAGCGTGTCAGCTGCATGGGGCCGCTGATCCACTTGGCGCTGACCATGGTGGAAAGCTCCACCAGCTGGCCTTGCGCGTTGGGAACCGTCAGGCGCATCACGTCCTCGGGCTGCATGCGGCGGGCGGCATCGGCCTGGATGGTGACGCGCTGCATAAAGCCGTTGTTGGGGAAGTCCGTGGAGTTGGACGAACCCAGAGCGGTTGCCAGTGTGGTGGCCAGGTCGCCCATGCTCACGCGCTGGGCATAGACCGCATCACGATTGATGTCCACTTGCCATTGGGGGGCGTCATCCACGCCATCAAAGCGCACGCCGGTCAGCACAGAGCTCTGGTTGGCTTTGGCAACCAGCTGATTGCGGGCTTCCAGCAAGGCTGCATGCCCCTTGCTGCCGCGGTCTTGCAGACGGAAGGTGAAACCGTCGCTATTGCCCAGCTCCGAAATGGAGGGGGGGGACCAGCGTGAAGATGAAACCATCGCGCAGCGCTGACATGGCGCCCTTGGCTCGGTCAGCGAAGGATTTGGCATCCGAGCCAGCACCTGCGCGCTCGGACCAGTCCTTGAGCGTGGTGAACGCCAGGCCCACGTTCTGGCCCTGGCCCATGAAGCTGAAGCCCAGAATGCTCACGATGTGATCGGTCTCAGGCTGGCTCAGGGCAAACTTCTCCAGCTCAGCCATGGTCTTGCTGGTGCGTTCCAGGCTGGCGCCGGGAGGCAACTGAGCCAGCGAGATGACATAGCCCTGGTCTTCGGTGGGAAGAAAGGCCGTGGGCAGTCGCATGAACATGAAGACCACGCCGGCAATCACCAGCAGATAGACGATAAAGGCTTGAGCGGAGCGCTTGACCACACCGGAGAGTGCGGAAGAGTAGCGCTTCGTGCCTGCGTCAAACTTGCGGTTGAACCAGTTGTAGAACGGGCCGAGCAAGCCGGTCTTCTTGTCGTGCGCGTGGCCCTTGGGAATGGGCTTGAGCATGGTGGCGCAAAGCGCAGGCGTCAGCGTCAGCGCAAAGAAGCCCGAGAAGAAGATCGAGATGGCCATCACCAGCGAGAACTGGCGATAGATGTTGCCGGTCGCGCCGGAGAACATGGCCAAGGGCAGGAACACCGTCACCAGAATCACGGTGATGCCGACCACGGCGCCCTGGATCTGGCCCATGGCCTTGATGGTGGCTTCCTTGGGGGGGAGGCCTTCCTCGGCCATGATGCGCTCGACGTTTTCCACCACCACGATGGCATCGTCCACCACGATACCGATCACCAGCACCATGGCGAACATGGCCAGAATATTGATGGTCAGGCCGGCCACCAGCATCACGGCAAACGTGCCGAGCAGCGCGATAGGCACCACGATGGTGGGGATCAGGGTGTAGCGGATGTTCTGCAGGAAGATCAGCATCACGATGAACACCAGCACGATGGCTTCAAGCAGCGTGTGCACCACCTTTTCGATGGAAATCTTCACGAACTTGGAGGTGTCGTAGGGCGAGGACCACTTCACACCGGCAGGCAGGAAGGGCTCCATCTCGGCCATCTTGGCCTTGACCAGCTTGGCGGTCGCCATGGCGTTGGCCGTCGAGGTCAGCTGCACGGCCATGGCCACGGCGGGCTTGCCGTCCAGGCGGGACTCGAAGGCATAGCTCTCGATGCCCAGCTCGATGCGGGCCACATCCTTGAGGCGCACGGTGGAGCCGTCGGAGTTGGAGCGCAGCACCACTTCGCCGAATTCCTCGGGCGTCGTCAGCTGGCCGGGCACCACGATCGTGGCGGTGGTGGTGGTGCCGGGTGTGCTGGGCAGGTTGCCCAGGGCGCCACCGGAAATCTGCTGGTTCTGCGCGGCAATCGCTGCGTTGACCGATGCAATCGACAGACCGAAGCCTTGGAGCTTGGCAGGATCCACCCAGACGCGCATGGCACGACCCGATGCGAACAGCTGTGCCTTGCCCACGCCGTCCAGACGCTGGATTTCAGGCACCACATTGCGGTTCACGTAGTCGGCAATGTCGTCACGCGAAGTCTCTCCAGACTCGGCCTGGAAGGCCAGAATCATCAGGAAGTTGCTCATGGACTTGTCCACGCGCACGCCCAGGGCCTGAACGACCTGAGGCAGGCGGGGCAGCACGCGGGAGAGGCGGTTTTGCACGTCCACCTGCGCCAGATCGGGGTTGGTGCCCGGAGCAAAGGTGACGGTCAGAGTGCCTTGACCGCCCGCAGGGGCGGAGGCTTCCATATACATCAGACCTTGCGCGCCGTTGATTTCGCGCTCGATCAGTTGCAGAACGGAGTCCGTCATGGTTTGTGACGTGGCGCCCGGGTAGGTCGCTGTCACGTTGATGGTCGGAGGTGCGACCGATGGGAACTGTGCCACCGGTAGCTTGGTGATGGAGATCACGCCCGCAATGATCACGAAAATCGCGATCACCCAGGCAAAGATCGGTCTGTGAATGAAAAACTTTGACATGGATCGTGCCTGTTACTTGGCTGCCTGGCCTTCGCCAGCACCTTCGGCTGGAGTGGCGGCTTTCTCTTGCGCAGGTGCGGCGGGGGGCGCAGCAGAGGGTTGTGCTGGTGCGCCGGCAGCCGCATTGTTGATCTCGACGGGCTTGACCTTCTTGGCCCCCATGCCCACCTTGATCAGGCCGTCCACCATGACTTTTTCTCCAGCTTTCAGGCCGGATGTGACGACCCAGTTATTGCCACTGGACTGACTGATCTGAACGGGGCGCGGTGCCACGGAGCCATCCTCGGCCACGATCATGACGAAGTTGCCCTTTTCGTTGCGGGTCACGGCTTGTTGCGGAATCAGCGCGGCGTTCTCGACCTGGGCCTGCTCCAGGTGCACGCGCACATAAGTGCCGGGCAACAGCAGTCCGTCGGGATTGGGCAGCTCCGCGCGCACGCTGACCTGGCCGGTAGTCGGGTCCACGGTCAGGTCGGTGAACAGCAGCTTGCCGGTGTGTGCGTACTCCTTGCCATCGTCCAAATAGACGTGGACGCGCGCGGCGTTGTCACCTACCTTTGCTAACTTGCCGGAACTGAGCGCTTCGCGCATGCGCATGATGTCGGAAGAGGACTGGGTCAGGTTCACGTACAGCGGGTTGACCTGCTGAATGGTCGCCAGCTGCGTGGCTTCGCCCTGGCCGACCAGAGCGCCTTCCGTCACCAGAGCGCGGCCGATGCGTCCGGAGATGGGGGCGGTCACGCTGGCATAGCCCAGGTTGACATTGGCATTGGTGACAGCCGCCTTGCCTGCCGCAACTTGTGCCAGTGCCGCCTTTTCGTTGGCAATGGCGGTGTCGTACTCCTGCTTGCTGATGGCATTGGCTTCCACCAGGGGCTTGTAGCGGCGTGCGGTGGCAGATGCCTGAGCGAGATTGGCTTCGGCCTGTGCCAGGGTCGCCTGAGCGCTCTGCAGGTTGGCCTTGTACGGGGTGTTATCAATCTGGAACAGGGCTTGGCCAGCCTTGACATCCGAGCCTTCCTGGAACAGGCGCTTTTGCACGATGCCGGCAGCGCGCGCGCGAACCTGAGCGATGCGCGATGGCTCCAGGCGGCCTGGCAGATCGGAGATCAAAGGCACGTTCTGCATGGATACCGTCACCACACCAACTTCGGGTGGCTGTGCCTGAGCGGCTGCTTGTGCTTTTTGAGCTTCCGCGTTTTTGTCACTGCATGCGACTAGGCCCAGTGCAGCAGCCAAGCTCAGGCCTATGACCATGGAGCGGGTGCCGGATGCGGCTGAATGGGACTGATTGTCGGGAGCCTGGTTTGCTTCATACATCGGGTGCATGAACGTCCTTCCGGTTGACATTGTGAAAACGAGAAAAGAGCGCTGTCCGCAGTGGAGCGCTCATTCGGGTGGAAACCCTAGATGGTTTCCTGCATATCGGTGCTAGGGGAATTATACATACATGCATAAATGTATAATTGCAAACGCTGCGTAAAGCAGCTGAGAAATGGCTTTTCTCGCGGCGAGCTATCGTCGGCGATTGATGAAGAGGGTGAGTGATGGCTCGAAGAACCAAGGCTGAAGCGGATGAGACGCGCACCAAGCTGCTGGATGCGGCTGAAGAGGTGTTTTTCGAGAAAGGTGTATCTCGAACCTCTCTGGGCGATATCGCCCAGCGTGCAGGGGCGACACGCGGAGCGGTGTACTGGCACTTCAAGGACAAGATGGATGTCTTTGTTTCCATGCTTGGGCGCATATGCCTGCCTTTCGAAGAAATCTGTGACGACAGGTATGGTGACCTGTTGCCGCTAGAGCGCATTCGTCACTCCATCCTGTGTGTGTTCGAGAGCTTGGACGAGGATGAGCGCAGACGCAAGGTGTTTGAAACGGCGCTATTCAAAATGGAATACGTGGGCGAACTGGCGGATGTGCGTTTGCAGCATATAGAAAGTTCAGGCTTTGCTCGGGAAAAATTTGCGCACGACCTGGCGGCTGCGGCACAGGGGCAGTCCGTGCAGTTGTCGGTATCCCCGGAAGAGGCAGCCCTCGGTTTGCACTCTCTTTTTGTGGGTCTTATACATGGTTGGGTATTGACGGAAGGGAGTTTCTCATTGGTCAAGGTCGGTTCGATGTCGGTGGATGTCTACTTGTCTGGTTTGGGATTTCAGGTGAATTTGTGATTTGGGTGTCCAAACCCGTGCAATAATTGCGGCTGTTGAATTGTTGTTGGCCGTGCGAGCGGCCTGACGGATTCGCGGCTGTAGCTCAGTGGATAGAGTATTGGCCTCCGAAGCCAAGGGTCGTGGGTTCGATCCCCGCCAGCCGCGCCAGCATCGATCTTCGGCAAGAAAAAAGAAATTTCAAAATTTCTTTTTAAGCTGGAATTAGATGCTACAATTCAAGTCTCTTCGGAGGGGTGGCCGAGTGGTTAAAGGCAGCAGACTGTAAATCTGCCCGCTAACGCGTACACAGGTTCGAATCCTGTCCCCTCCACCAGCAATGGTTGAGAAGAGCGATTGCTAGAAATAGCAGTCACGTGCAGTAGTAAATCTGTGCGGGAGTAGTTCAATGGTAGAACCCTAGCCTTCCAAGCTAATGACGCGGGTTCGATTCCCGTCTCCCGCTCCAGTTTGCGAGCAAAGATTTTAGAAGTTGTTTTTGCAGCTTCTTTGCCCATGTGGCTCAGTGGTAGAGCACTCCCTTGGTAAGGGAGAGGTCGCGGGTCCGATTCCCGCCATGGGCACCATTTTCTGGTGCGCTCGCTTGATAGGGTTGCGCCGAAATCCTCTTGCAGTGAATTAATTTTTTCGGAGTCGGAAAAATGGCAAAAGAAAAATTCGAGCGCACCAAGCCCCACGTGAACGTGGGCACCATCGGTCACGTTGACCACGGCAAGACCACCCTGACTGCTGCTATCGCTACCGTGCTGTCCAAGCACTTCGGC
>NZ_JBANEM010000033.1:0-42212 GCF_040187805.1 Comamonas sp. wu1-DMT | reverse complement strand
CAACACCACGGGCGTGATGGTTGCGGTCGATGGGACTGAAATGCCTTTGGTCGAAGGCTACTGATCAAGCACCAGACGCAAAGACGGATATCGCCTTCTGCGGCCAAGATGGCTTCCTGGCCAGCAGTGATATCCGAGCCGCGAACCGGGATGGAGCTGTCCGCCCCGCCCTTGACGCCGAACTTGCCCGCATCGTTGCCCACGCTGGCATTGACCCCCACGGCCTGGCCTTCATAGTGGGTGCTGTTGTGCCGGTCCCCTGCGGTGCTAACCTGCTCCAGCGCCGTCTGGTTACTGGCGATGGCGGCGCTCTTGAAGTCGGGCTTGTGTACTTCGGGCCGGGCCCGACAAGCGTGGTTCGCTCCCCTACTCCTTCCTGAGCGAAGAGCACAGGACTGCTAGCGACCCAAAGCGGAATTTCACATAGGCATGCCAAGAATCGCCAAATGTGCTGCCAACGAATAGACTATTGACCGAAATATTGCATGCCAATACATGTCTTTCAGTTCTCATCGACGCAAGCTTTTAGACGAATCTGAACCCTTGAGTACCGGGTGTCCCATGCTCGCTCATGTGCTCTACATGTTGCAAACAAGCTGGGGGTAGATCGAGAGTACGTAATTGAGCTTGTGAAGCAGAAGACGGGCATCAGTCTTCATGCATTGAATAATGTCGAGCACCTCGTTGCGGCCTATGAAGAACTTGAAAGCCTTCGTCGGTCTGCGGGATAGTTTTGATGGAAGTAGCACTGCGACCCATGCAGTCGCAAGACTTGCTTCATCGCTAAAGCTCAAAACATGCGCGCACTAGATACGTAAACTGCAGGTAGCTGAGTCGGACTCATTCAATCCAAAAGCCTTCGCGGCCACCGAGGGCTAATAAGGGTCTACCCAATCGGGTCTTAGGCCAAGGGCAAATTCAGCGCGGACTTTTTCTAGTGATGTTTCGAGGCCAAGGTTAGCTTCGACCTCACCAACACAGCCCCAACAGTCGCCTCCGCAATCCTGCGACAAAGGGTCATTCTTTTGATTGAGTTCTCGTCCACAAATTTGGCAATTCATCCGTAGATCCTGCCACAAGGATAAAGGTCCGCTCATGGCCGTTCCCAGTCATACGCACCGGAGCAGCACCCTCCTCTGAGTAAATCGCGTGATGGCCGATGGATCCCCGATCCATACAGTCCACAAGCGCGTCTGCCACACGTTCCTGAGGCACTGGAAGGCCCACAACAACGCCTACCGTTGTGCGCTTCCCAGCACCCTTTTGACTTCCGAGCACAGGTCCGCTAACAAACTCGGCTTTGGGTCCGTGGTGAGAGTCACCCAACCACTTCTCTCGAATGGAGTCCTGCTGAGCGGTTCGTATCTGGGGGCCTCGGTGAACACCACCGAAACAAGCCCGCCTGTAGATGTGCAGTCTGTCCTTACCTGGTGAATGCTTCAAGGTTCGCGCCCACCAATCGATGGTTACACAACGACGGAGGCAGAGATATGCAAGGTCAACGGTTGACTTGCCGGAAAGTCCCTGTAGACCCAAAGCAGACAGCCAAATTACTAACGCGAAATTAAGGGGCCGGCGGTACGACGGTCCCAGTGAGCGTAGCGAACGGTTTAAACCGATTGTTAGACATTAGACAATGCGGACATAGCGTTACGTACCTCCTTATTTTTGTTGAGGCATGCACGCTTGATGAATGCATCAGAATTTTTAACTAGGCTGTTTTTGGGTACGCTTTTGGCTAAATCTGACATTTTTTGTTTTGATGTTTTTTGAAAGTCATAGCCATAGTCATTTAAGAATGCCATGAGTATGAAGTGAAAGCTGTTTAGTGCTTGCCAGCGAAGGCAACTTTGGTTTGCTGAAATTCCTGAAAAGTAAGTGATTAGATGTGTGAATTCTTTTTCTTCGACTTTTTTCCTAAACTCGGAGTAGCTCAACAATTTTTCACCGTTACTCATTTTGCTGACAAATTCTCGGAATTCATCACTAAAAAAATGATCCGTGTCTACTGACTGGTTGTAGCCGGTACCTTCGAATATTTCGATGTCGCTAAATATTTGTGGAAAGAGCTTTAAGTACTTAAGAAAGTCGAGGTCTTTCTTTGTGCTGACTGTGCTGTCAAGGTATATAAGCTCTAGGTCGATCTTTCGACAAAGTGAGAAAAATATTAAGAACCTATAGCAAAATGATAATAGGTAATACTTTTCTGAGATACTTTCTCCTTCTCTCTGATTGTGCCATGCCTCTGGTGCATTTCTAGAGAAGTTCCATAGTCGATGATTGAGTGATTCCGCAGAATTTAGCAGTGGTACTTTGTACGTTGAAATGGCTTCTCTTACTTTTTTGCGCTGATCGTATTTGTAGTCATTTTCTAGTTTGAACTTATAAAAATTACGCTCCCATATCGGCTTGGTTATGGCGCGTAAGAGAAGTGTGGCAATTGTGACTGCTGCCGCGATCAGTGCCGATTGAACTTTTGGGTCAGTTAATTCCATTTTATGGCTCTGATGTCTAACTTGATTTAGAAGACATGCGATGTGCATGTCTAGTTCAGCTAATACTGTATGAGTGTGCAAATCGACAGGCAGATTCGCTGTTGTAGTGTTTGGACACACCTAAAAATTTTGATCTCAGTCTTTGGAGGTGCCTGAAGATCAGAGTCCGAAAGACTGCTTCTGGCCGAAAGCGCCAGTTTGCGAGATGGGCAAGGACCGCAGCGACCGCATTGCCGACACCGCGCCCAAGGCACTGAGGGAGCAGATGCGAAGGCAAGTTGAGAAATTGCAATGAACGGCATCCATAGCCCCTCGATTATGCTAAAAAGTCGTTGAATTTCACGATTTAAAAGGCTACTTCATGGCGAATGGGTGTTGAGATTGCCTTCGGGACCATTTCCCCAAGTGACTAAATCCTTAATGCGTTGCCTGAACTGTTCTGTGAAATGCATTAACCCCAGTGGGCTGCCAAAACGACGCACCTCTTTAACTCTTGGCAGCATTTCGTCCCAGCAAGCCACAACTGGCTGGAAGTATTCCAAAAGGACGGGGTTGCTCAGGAGACCCTTGAGTAAGAAGCGTTCGTCGAACGCGTGCTTGTCTGTTTGAGTCATAGACCAATAAATGGTGGCGGAAAGTGCGGCCTTCCCGCAGATACTGACGAGTTGTTTGCGATCAAGATCGTGAGGCGTTATAGCTCTAGCGACTTTTCCGTCCAAGGCCTCGAAAATTTGAGGTATGTTGATCTCCAATCGAATTAAGGGATTCGGATGAGAGCCTTCAATATCTGATGTAGGCAGAAGTGGCAGACTTCCGTTGAAGCGAAAGAATAGCAACGACATTCCACAAACCATGAGGTACAGTAAACCGGATAAAACCTCAGTTCGCTTTTCGTCCTTGACGAATTGTGGACTACGGATGTGTCGCAGTAATTCGAACACATAAGAGTTGTTTGCTTCAAAGTCTGCAGCTAGTTCTGTGACATGAGAAACCAGTGCCTCTCTGCCCACAATGCGATTGTGCGCAGAGGCTTCGAAATCTTGGACGTCAATCGTTGAAGAACAGTTGCCTTGATCTGGCCCGAACTCTTTACGAATAACGCCATGCTCCTGCATGAGGTGACCAATTTCGTGAAAAAATACCCATGTTATTGCAGCGACAAACATATTCCTGACGAGCTCCTCCTCATTGAAGCATGTCGGAAGCTTAACCCTATCACCAAAAATGTCATAAAGTTTATCAACATCAGAATCTGCGGGAATTATTCTCAAAAACTTGCAAATTCCCTCAGCATCACGCCAAACCTGCCTCACTAGCTCGTAGTGAATTGTGATGCAATGTCGGGGAGGCTCACTTGCATCACTGAGCGTAGAAGCGTAAGCACCAAATTTTTTCCCCCCGTGCCAAGTAAGTGTCAACTGTCCACCTAGTTTGGCATATCTCCCATTATTCATATCTTTGGTGATATCACCCAAAACTTGGCTTGCTAATTCATATATCTCAATATCTTCCAAAGGAACCCTCCATATTTTTCTGTTTACCCTGCATAGGGATTTTTTGCCACTATTGTCGGTCAATTAGATCAAAAAATTAGCGTCGCGAGTTTTTTTTGTGACGTAGTTGTAGAAGAAAATCAACGCTTGACCGTTCTCCTGCTGCAGTCCAGCGCGTCATCGTCGGGCTGAGAACTGGATACATAGTCGGTGACTCTTCCTTAACACTATCTAGAGTGACAGTCTGCTTCTGGCCGTTCCCAGTCATACGCGCCGGAGCTGCACCCTCCTCTGAGACAATCGCGCGATGACCGATGAATCACCGATCCACACAGTCCACAAGCGCGTTTGCCACACGTTCCTGAGGCACTGGAAGGCCCATAACAACGCCTACCCCAAGCTGATCAAGATGCCGCCCGAAGAGCTGCGGCAGTTCAACATCGTCAACTCCTTCGGTAAGCCTGATGAACTCTGGGGCGTCCCAATAGAAGTCGACCCCAACACCACGGGCGTGATGATTGCGGTCGATGGGATGGAAATGCCTTTGGTTGAAGGCTACTGATCGAGCTCCAAACGCAAAAATCGCCCCGACACCAATCAAGGCATCGGGGCGATTTTAGGTTAGTTATGAATTTTTGTTTTTCTCATTCAAATTGGAAAGAGAAGCATTTATTTCATCTCCCGTAATGACTTCATCTGTCTCCTCATATCCATCCGGCTTGTTGTAGTCATACTCTATTTTGAATTTTCCGTCTGGGAAAAGCGTGAACGTCAATCCCCAGATTCGTTGACCTGTCGCTCTTTGTAAATCATCACGAATAAATAGTGCCGCCCCACCCTTATCAATTGATCTATCGGGCCAATCAATACTCGATGTTTGAATTTCGGAGTTAAATGTAAGGCTTGTTGTGACGCTTGCCATTTTATTAAAAATCTCGCATTGGCATATCGAAAAATCCCACGAGCGCCCATACACAAAATCGATACATCCTTTTGCTAGCTCTTGATATGCTTCTTCGATGGAGTTAAATTTTTTCATTGATCAAATCGAAATTCTTTGATGTCGTTGTTAATTTTTGCCATCACTATAAATTGACTGGGTCTACCATCACTTCCATGCAAATATCCCAAATCAATCTTCACGTCAATAGTTTTCCCTGCCAGTAGTTCGCCACGCAAAAAATTCTCCATTCTCTTCCATTCCCCTCGGTTGAGAGTGGATGCCTGTGGAACAATATTCAACCGATCACCGGCTCCGCCCAAGCTCGAAGCTATCAAGTGACCTCCATCATCGCCAATACAGCCGCTCTTACCTGCACAAACTTGTTGGCAAGGGTTGCGATCCATTTTGTTCAATGACAGCGTGCCTTCGACAGAGTTGACTCGTCCTGCTCCATCAGTGATATAGGTATGCCCATTGTCTAATACATAAGCGGTACGGGGCTGATGGTGAGGCTGCCAGCGGCCGACTGGTTGCGGCTGGCGTAGTTGCTGCTGTCCTGCAGGCTTTCGATATTGAGATTGCCACCCACATCGGCGATGACTTGCTTGCCGCTGAGAAAGCCGCTCTCGGCGCTCTTGCGGATGTGCTGTTCGCAGGATGTTTCTTCAACTGTGACGATGTTGACATCGCGTCCGGCTACCTTACCGTGAGCAGCGCCGTGAGAGTCTGCTACGGGAGATATTCAATCAGATATCTACCCTCAAGCTCCTTTTGCATTTTTTTTTGCAAGCATCACGCCCACATTTTTATGTCGAATTTCATCCTCTATTGAAGAGAATCCAGAGTCTGGAGGGTAATCATCATTGAATGTTTCTTGATATTCTTTATCCCACAAAAATAACTCATATTTTAGCCCACGAGAAATAGGCAAATCATCAATATCAATATGACCCATTTTTTGCAAGTCAGGACAAAATAACGGAGAGGATAAATATTCATTAAACAGTCTTAAATTTATCATAGCCATTATTCCCAAAAAACTCACAGGATTGGCTCGAACCACAAAACCATTCGAGTCAACCCCAGTCAGATATCTTGCACAACACGACTGACGTCGCTGCAGTAAATAACACTTTTAAATCGCTGGTCGACGCACACTCATGGATATTGAAAGTTGCGAATTCAATCGCTAAATCTGTAGAAATCCTTATTCAGCCATTTATCATCGTATGCAGCAAGCACTTTTTCATGGCCCCGACCTGTAGCGATCGCTGCTGGGTCATTGAAAAGCTCAAATTCTAAGGTTCTTTTAATATTTTCCCACCTCAAAACATGCATCAAATATGCCAATGGCTCATCGCTAATCATCTGCTTGAAGTACATTTTCAATAACAGCATTTCAAATTCGCCTTGATATTCTGGTGCCTGATCAATGATTGATAAACACTTACGATAGTGTGGCTCTGCAGTTTCAAATGAGAACTGCGTATCAAGCACATTTTCAGCTTGCACAAGCTCTACTTGAAAAGCATTGACTAATTCGTTTTCACCCATGCGCCTCCATGCGATGCCGCTACATGACCACTTTTTTTTAACAAGGCCAGCTAAGACGCAACATCCCTTTCAGGAAAAAAAGAATTAAATAACCCATTTCCAGAATCAACATGAATTCGTCCGCAGGAAGGACAAAGGTAAACCGTTTTTTTTTACCTCATCAATAAGTGCATAAAATGCATCACTATTGACATTTTCTAATTCATCTAGGCTATCGGCAATTTTCTCAATTCGAGACTCTGGAATAAGAGCCATCTCAAAGCTAGGCGTTCCATTAGAAAGATTCATTACATAGCCGCAGCGACATGAAAATTTAGGCATCGTTTAACTTCCTGTTGGTCGATTGAAACGAATAATCGATCCATCTGATTTTTGAAAAAATATTATCTGAATATTCCGAGCAGTTGGCTTACCCCATGTTCTTGCAGCGACTGTAGCCATGTCAGCATCAGCTATGCTTGTTTGAACAATAACTGCAGTCGCTTGACTGTTCTTTCCCTCAATTGCTCTAGCTATAGATGTAGGATTTGTGTTAGTAGGAGTGTAGACATCTACCTCTCCTATGCCCTTCACTGTTAGGTCTGCTGTGCGCTGCCCTTGAACGCCTAATTGAGAGGCAGTTGGCTGATGAACGACATCATATCCAAACTGCTCAGCTAAAGCTTTACCCGCTCTTAACTCATTGGCATCCGGCGTTGCACCGTTAAGAATCTTGATTTCTCCAGCAACCCTTCCCTCATTTGCCCTCTCATTGAAAATCGGTCCAATACCCGGCAACGGCTCTGCAGGACTGCCCGGAAGAATATTATCTCCAGGCTTCTGAGTAGCCAGTGGTTTGCCACCCACAACCCCGCTCTCTTTCGGCCCCTCCGCTGGATATTCCGTCGACGTCCCCCCTGGTATGGGGTTTGTGGTCTTGTCATTGCCCGTGTGGCTCGGCCCCGGCTTCGGTCCGTAGCCACCACCGTAGCCAGGTATTTGATCCGCCAAACTCGGTTGCTTTGCCTCAAACTCCTGGGTCAACTGTGCAGCCAACCATGCCGCAGCTGCCGCCGGCAGTAGGTTCATACACACGCTACTGCTCGCGCACGTGCGCAATAGCGCTTGGCCGGCTTGGTCCAACAGCCTCAATCCTCCCGCCCCGAGGCGCTGCCCCTGTTGAACAGCAGCATTAACGGTATTAATAACAAGTAGGTTGTTCTGCGCAGCCTCATTGAGCGCACCGGCTCCTGCTGCCGCGCCACCAGCGGCGCTGCCCGTACCAAAGGCTAGCAAGCCCGTCAACGCCGCCGCAGTGCTTGGCTCGACCCCTTGTCCAACCAGATAGCCAGCGACATGCGGTGCAGCAACACTAGTGAGCCCTGCGCCTGCCGCACCTGCCACTCCACCACCTAATCCGCCAAGTAGTGCATGGCCACCAGCGCGGCATGCACCATCCGGCCCCCAGCAACGCACCTCTTCTTCATTCTTGGCGTTGGCAAATCGGTCGTTGGCATATTCACCCCATGACTTGGCCGCCTGCTTGCCAAACTCCGCCGTGATCGCCACCTGCGCATCTATCTCGCGCTGCACCTTGTTCTGATCAAATATCCGCTCGATGCCCGTGGCGTCGCCCGTGCGCACGCTCTGGTCGCCGGCAATGCCCGAGATACCTGCCGTGGTGGTGCCTTGGGCACTGCCGCTGTCCTGGCCTACACCGGCTCCCACGCCCTTGACGCCGAACTTGCCCGCATCGTTGCCCACGCTGGCATTGACCCCCACGGCCTGGCCGTCATAGTGGGCGCTGTTGTGCAGGTCGCTGGCGGTGAGTGCCCCGCCGGTGCTGAAGCGGTTCTTGTCCTGCTCCACCGCTGTCTGGCTGCTGGCGATGACAGCGCCCTTGAGGTCGGTGTCGCCCTTGACGCTGACCTGGAAGCCGCCGTCCCCTGCCTGTATGCCGCTTTGCTCGGTGACGCCTTGGTAGTTGCTGTTGACCTTGCTCTTGCCGGCATTCAATCCGCCGCCAATGGGCACGCCTGCGGGGCTGATGGTGAGGCTGCCGCCCGCCGACTGGTTGCGGCTGGCGTAGCTGCTGCTGTCCTGCAGGCTTTCGATACTGAGATTGCCACCCACATCGGCCACGACCTGCTTGCCGCTGACCACGGCACCCTTGAGGCTGGAGTCGCCGCCGGACTCGAGTGTGACGCTGTTGCCTGCCTCTACGTGCGTGTTGGTGTGGGTGAGATCGTCACCAGCCTGATTGCCACAGCCTTTGCTGGCACTGACGGTAATGCCGGTCTGCTGCCCCACGCTCACGCCGATGCTGCCGGAGCTGGAGCTGCTGCTGCCGCTGAGGCTGGCCGTATTCTGAGCAGCCTGCAGACGGATATCGCCTTCTGCGGCCAAGGTGGCGTCCTGGCCGGTAGTGATATCCGAGCCGCGAACCAGGATGGAGCTGTCCGCCCCCGCCCCTTGGGCAACGATGTTGACATTGCCGCCGGCCTTGACGGTGCTGCCACGTGCGCTGTCGCTGGTTTGTGCCGTGTTGCTCTGGCTTTTGCTGGAGCCCAGGCTGATGGAGATGGAGGCGGCCTTGGTGGGGTCGCCGCCAGCCTGCGCCTGGGCTGCGCCCTGCAGTTCGCCCGCAGAGTTCTTGACGTTCAACGCCGTCGCTGCTGCAGCCAGGGCCTGCATGCGGCCGCTGCTGGTGTTGCGGGCGGCATCCGCCATGTTGTCGGCTGTCTGTATGGCGCTGATGACGGGGCTGCCGATGCTGACGCTCAAGCCGCTTTGCTTGAAGCGTTGCTCGGTGGCGGAGCTGCCGGTTTCGCGGGCCTCGACGATCTGAACCTCTTTGGCCACGACGTTGACATCACCGCCTGGGACCATGACATCGCTGCCGACTTGCTTGTAAGCATTGCCCGCAACGATGTTGACATCGCCGCCCACGCTGCCGACCGTAGATGCAGCGGCCGTGGTGCGGGTGCCCGTCTGATCGGCACTTTGCATGCGGCTGCCGATGGTGAAGCCAATGCCTCCGCCGCCGCCAAAGATGCCGCTCTTGGTTTCCTTGCGGTAGTGCTGTTCGCTGGAGGTTTCCTGGGCGGCGGCGATGGTGACGTCTCTGCCCGCCTGCAAGGTGGTTCCAGTGTCGGAGACCACATGGCTGCCGGTAACCGCGATATCGCGGCCGGCGTTGATAGAGACAGTATCTCCCCCCAGATTGCTTCCAACTGCCGTGGTGCTGTGCAGTTGCTCCCGCGTGGTGACGGTCTTGCTTGAGAGGAAGCCTTTGGTGGTGTGCTGATGCGCCTCGTCCAGACTCTGGCTTGCCTGGCCTGCACTGATCTGGATATCGTTGCCGGCTGACAGGCTCAAGGCCTTGCCTGCATCGATGGTGGCTGCCTTGGCATTGATATCCTGACCTGCGCTGAGGGTCACGCGGCCAGCGCCGGTGATCTGGGTGCCCACATCCAGGGTGCTCGACTGGCGCAAGTAGTTCTTGCTGTCCCAGTTGATATCCTGGCTGCTGCCGACCGCAACCGTGTCGAGGTTCAGATTGTTGCCAGCGGTGAGCACGGTGGTGCCGGTGCCCGCATTCTGTATCTGCGCAGCCGTGAGATTGAGGTTGTTGCCCGCACTGGCTACCAGCACGCCGGCCGGCCCGGATACATAGATGCCCGCGACACGATCGATCCCTGTCTGGGTAAAGCGGTTGCCGCCTGCCTGGTTTGCACTGCTTTGCGTGGTGGTTGTGAGGTTCAGGTCACGCCCTGCGGACACCGTGGCCGAGTCCACGCCCTTGATGATGCCTGCGAGATTGTCAAAGTCCTGCCGGGCTGCAAGCTTGACGTCGTTGCCGGACATCTGGCCGCCCAGATTCTGGATGTTCTCGGCCGTGATGCTCAAGGTGTTGCGGCCTGCAATGCTGCCGCTGTTGACGACATTGCCCGAGAGGTTCAGGTTCACATCCGAGCCTGCCAGCAAGGTGCCTGTGCCGTCCAGGTCGCCGGGCTTGACCCTTACATACACTTGCGGAACCAGAACGCTTTGCCTGGAGCCATCGGATAGCGTCACTTCCCTGGTGACCAGCCAGACGATGTCGCTGGTCAGTTGCGCCACCTGTGTCGCACTGAGCTCTATACCTGGGCGCAAGCCTTGCGCCTGGGCGAAGGTTGCGCCGTTTTGCAGCAAGTCTTTGTATTGCTCGTCATTGCTGGTGTAGTTGCCCAGGAACCGGCGGCCCGTGAGTTGCCCGATTTGCTGCTGCACCAGTTGCTGCTCATAGAACCCGTCGCCCAGTCGCTTTTGAACGGTGCCGGGGTCCATTTGCAGAGCCTGGAGCATGTAGTCCGAAGACAGCCAGTTTTTATATTGCGTGAACTTGGGGTCTGTCTCGACCAGGTATAGCGCGCCTGCTTCAGGGCGCTGGCGATACAGGGAAGTCCCAGGTATCTGGGTATTGGGCGGCGTGGTGCGAATATTGACCTGAGAGGACGCTGATTTGGCATTGGATGCATCCGCAGCCGTACTCTCGGGGGTCGCGGCTGCACCAACCTTGGCAGTGGCCTGCGCTTGAGCGCTGCCCCCTTGCGCCGCCACGCCCGCTACGGCATTGCTGGTGATCTGCCCCTGGGTCTGCGTTGCAGTGGCTGCACCGGCAGCCGGGCCTGCCTGCGTTCCCTGCACGGCTCCAGGAGCCACGGAATGATGGATGGCATCCACGGCACCCGCAGCAGATGCCTGTGCCTGCACCGCAGAAATGGCGCTGGCTCCCGGCGCTGCGCCGGTCGAGGGGTTCGCAGCGTGCTCCGTATATGTGTAGGAGGCCAGTGCCTGCGTCTTGATTGCGCCTGCAGGTGCATAGTCCGAGCCGCTGTACTTGCGGTTTGGAGTGCTGGAGCCGCCCTTCCATGTGCTGTAGACATAGCCTTGGTCGACGGATTTGACA
Source organism: Comamonas sp. wu1-DMT (assembly GCF_040187805.1). Classification (NCBI taxonomy): domain Bacteria; kingdom Pseudomonadati; phylum Pseudomonadota; class Betaproteobacteria; order Burkholderiales; family Comamonadaceae; genus Comamonas; species Comamonas sp. wu1-DMT. The sequence continues at coordinate 30,797 of NZ_JBANEM010000033.1, read as the reverse complement.
TCCACGGTCGTAGCTCGGTTGTCGAGTGAGCCGCCCGTCGCATTGATCGATCCACCCGCCAGGATGGCGCTGTCCTGATTCAGGAGCTTGCTGGATGGATTCGATCCGTTCCATTGCAGATTGCCGCCAGCCAGGATTTTTCCAGGAGAGGATTGCGTCACTTGCGCACTTTGCTCGGTGCGGCTGTAGTCGTAGAAGACAAACTCGCCAATCCAGCGATTGCGAATATCCTGGTAGAAGGCATCCAGCTTCGCGTCCAAGGCTGCATCCGCTGCATTGCGCGCGTCCAGCCGCGGCTTGTAGGCGTTGTATTCGTCTACGTGAGCCTGAGTGACCTGGACATACTGACCCCCGCTATCCCAGCTGTCGATGGTGTGATAGCCCACTGTGCAGCGTGCCAGAGCAGCGCAGGGATTGGTGCTGCTTAGAACAGGCGCAGGCCCGGTATAGGGCTGCACGCCAAAGTCGCTCCAGATTCGATGGTCGGCTGCGTAGTGCGCTCCTTTGACAAGTTCACCTCCTGTCCAGAACCCTATGGTGCGATCCCCGCTGTAGTGCATATACCCTTGGACCCGCTGGCCGTTGTCATCGACATAGCTGGGGTTGTAGTAAGGCGCATATTTCTCGAACGGATATCGCTCAGAAGGCAAGAGCAGGCCTTTGTAATACTGATCGAAGGCTGTGGTTTCACCGGTAGTGAATGAGCAGGTTTCTCCGCCCATGCTGCAACGCCAGTCATTGCCGCTGACCACGAAACTAATGTCCTTCGGGCCGGAGCCTCCAACATTGCCATTGGAGATCAGCAGAACGTCGCTGCCCTTGTAGCGCTGGCCGTTAGGTGCTTGAAATTCAACAATCTTTTGAGGCTGGCCATCGACCAATGTCCACTGCAAATGCTCATTGGTATTGCGAACCTGGTCATGTCCCAGCACCATGCTGCCGCCAGACTCCAGCGTGGCGCTGTTGTTGTTGAGCGTCTGCCCTGCGCCTGTGGCATGCCAATTTGAATCAAGCGCCTCACCCGTGAAGAGATTTCCTGCGCTATAGATCAGTGCGTTTTCTCGGTTGGTGATGTTTTGAACGCCCAGGTCCATGCGCTCTCGCGCAGCAATCGTGGCTGCTTGAGTGATGCCTGCAAGGGTTTCTTCCTGGTTGGTCAGCGCGCTGGCTGCAATCGCTACCCGGTCCCCATAGATGCGGCCGGTGCCAACGTTGTGGACATTGCCAGCCTGAATGCGGGTGTCGGCACCGTCGATCAGCCCGCGGTTGGCCAAGGTGCCGGAGATGGTGAGCTGCGTTGTTTGCCCACTCAGCAGCTCGCCCGTGGCCTGGTTGTCCAGGTTGCTGGCGTTGACGGTCAGGTTTTTTCCGGCCTGGACAGTGACAAGGTTTGTCAATGTGCCCGTGGTTTGCAGCTGCAAGTTGCCGCCAGCCTGCAAGGTGCCCTCCAGGGTATGGTCGCCTTGCAAATTCAGACTGACGTCACCGCGCGAGGCAATCTCTCCTGCGCCGCGCAGGCTGCCTGTGCGAAGGTCCACCTTGTGATCGGCAACGATTTGACCCGCGTTGTTGCTGATGTTCAGTGTGGGGGTGGCAGCCTGGTCGGCGGCAATCTTCAGTTGCTTGCCGGCACTGAGCTCGCCACGATCATTGATCAGTTGGCCGTCGCTCAGAATCGTCAAGTCCTGGCCTGCACGCACAGCCCCCTGGCTGTTGTCCAGCTTGGCAGCGGTGACGGAAATCGTGCTGGCTTCCAGGCCTAGCGCTTGTGCGCTCCCATCGCCGTTCAAAGCCAGGGTGTTCTGGTTATCGATAGCTCCGGCCTGAACCGTCAATGCCTGCCCTACCCGGATCAGCCCTGCCTGATTGGTCAGAGTGCCGCTACCGAGGTTGATACCTGCTGCTTGCACCGCAAGAATCTGGCTGCCCGAGTTGTCGATGCCTGTTGATTTCAGATTGAGCTGTGCACCGCTGTAGATCTGCGCCGCCTGCGCATTTTTCTCGGTGTTGTCGATCGCGCCGCTGCTCGTGATGTTCAGGTCGGTCTGGGCACTGATCAGACCGCCCTGGTTGTTCAAGGTGCCACTGTGAATGTCCAGTTGTGCGCCGGCGACCAAGCCCAGAGCACCTGCGCTGCTGCGGCTTGCCTGGTTGCTCAGCGATTGCTGGTGGGTGTCAATGCCGAGATTGCGACCTGCGGCCACCAGGCCTGCATCATTGTCCATCTGGCCGGTCGACAGGCTGGCGTCTCGTCCCGAGACGATCTTGCCTTGGCCGTTGTGCAGTTGATTGCCCGCGCCGTCCAGTGTGAGACGAATATCGTTTTCTGCCTGGATCAGGCCTGCTGCGTTCTTGACGGCATTCGTTGTGGTGTGAAGATTGAGGTCGCCTTGAACTGCAACCAAGGTGCCCTGGCTGTTGTCCCAAGCCGTGGCCGTTGCCGTCACGCTCTGCTGCCCTGCGACCATGCCGCCGGTGTTGTCGACATCTGCAGAGCTGGTGAGCGTGGTTGCCCCGTTGCCGATGATTTTTCCGCGTGTGTTGTGAAGTCCAGCCGTATCCACGCGAAGCTGGCCGGAGCCGGCATGGCCGATCATCCCATCCGTGTTGTCAAGCACCCCACCGGAGACCACAGCGAAGTCCTGCGCATTGGCAACAATGCGCCCCGCGCTATTGTTGATGGCACCAGCACTGCGAATGCCTGCAACGGGGTTGGCTGCTGCGGAAGCCGTATCCGTCTGCTGGATGACGCCTTCGGTATTGTCTATCTCGCCGACATCGATGCTGAGCTGCCCACCACTGAGTTGGGCCTTGGAGCTGTCGAGTTTTTGTCCGGCGGTGGTGGAAATACTCAGCAATCCGGGTGTGCTGATGCTGGCCTGAGCAGCTTGAATATCTCCCCTCGTCGCGCTCAGGGTTACGTCTGCACCGGTGCTTCCGGTGGTGCTGCCTTGAAGATCGAGGCTGGCGGCTTTCAGGTTCAATGTGCCCGTCGCCAGTGCCTGCCCATTGGTTTGCAGGCTGCCGGATGCCACTGCCGTCAATGCGCCGCTGCCACTCAGTTGTCCATTGGCAGCCATGCCGGCCGCCAGAACATTGCCAGCACCGCCGGCAAAGCTGTCTGCAGTGAGCGACAGATTTTTGGCCGCAGCAATGGTGCCTTGATTGCCAACCGCACCGGTCACATCCAAGGTCTGTTCACCAGCTGCGTACAGCGTTGCGCTGTTGTCCAGGCTGGTGGCCGTGGTTTTGAGATCCTTGGCTGCATAGAGGTTGCTGCTGTTGGTGATGGCTTGGGCATTGACCGTGAGGTTGCCGCCTTGGCTTTGAATGCCTGTGGCGCTTCCTGAGGTGCCTGTACGGGTGTTGCCCAGGCCTGCGCTTGTCAGCTGCAGGTCGCCATTGGAGGAGATCAGTCCATCGCTGTTGCTGACATTGCCGCTGCTGGCCAAAGACAAGGTTCCGTTGCCAAGGATCTGTCCACGGGTGTTGTCAAGGCTGGACGCCTGCAGTGCTCCGTGCCCTGAGCCGGCATGGCTGATCAGTCCATCTGTATTGTCCAGCGCACCAGATTGAAGCTTGAGATTTGCAGCATTGACAACAATGCGCCCGGCGTTGTTGTTCAGTGTGCCGCCCCTCAGATTGATGTCCAGATCAGCGCCCCCGGACTGCTCAATGCTTCCTTGATGGTTGTTTAACTGCCCAACCTGAATTTGCAATTGCTGGCCAGCCAGGCGGCCTGCGGTGTTGTCCAGCGTTTGGCCTGTAACCGTGCTGGCGGTAATGGACAGCTTGCCTGGCGTGCTGATTTGTGAGCCCGCCGTGACAATGCTGCCCTGGACGGCACTCAAATTCACATCTGCATTGGCACTGCCTGCCGTTGCACTTCCCAGATTGAGGCTGGCACCGCCGAGGTTGACATTGTTTGCAGCCAATGCCTGGCCGGCTGTCTGCAATCCACCCGAGGTGGTGAGGTTCAATGTCCCGGGATTGGCGAGTTTTCCGTCCGCAGCCATGCCTGCAGCCAGCACATTGCTGCCGGCGCCTGCAAACGAGGTGGCTGTCACGTTCAGGTCCTGGGCAGCGGCAATCGTCCCGCTGCTCGTGATTGCACCGCTCGCATTCAGCGTCTGCGCGCGTCCTGCGTAGAGGGTGCCGCTATTGCTCAGACTTGAAGTTGCCGCAATCAGGTTCCTGGCGGCCTGGATGCTCCCGCTGTTATCGAGTTGCTGAACGTTCAGGTGAACATCGCCTGCCTGGCTTTGAATGCCTTTGGCTGTACCTGCCGCAGGGGTGGCGCCATTGATCAATTGAGCACTGGTAATGTCGAGTTGCTCGACCGCAGAGATCAATCCATCTGTGTTGTCGAGCTTGCCCGTCTTGATGCTGAGCTGCCTTGCGCTGATCTGTCCAAGGGTGTTGTCCAGGCGCTGGCCGCTCGAGCCGTCGGCTCGGATCGCCAAAAGACCTGCGCTGCTGATGCGGGCGCCGCCCGTCTGGATGTCGCCGCTTTGAGCCGTCAGGCTCATATTGCCTGCTGTGCTTGCCGAGCTGCTCTGCCTGAGGTCCAGGCTTGCGGCATCAAGACTGACGTTGCCTGCTGCCAGAATTTGCCCGGCGCTCTGCAAATTTGCGGATGCAGTTGCAGTCAGGACACCGGCTCCGGCAAGCTTGCCATCAGCGGCCATTCCCGCGGCCAGCACATGGGTGGCTGCGCCATTGAAGCTGCCTGTTTTCACCGTCAGGTTCTGGGCTGCGCCAATCGTTGCGCTGCTGGTCATGCTGCCATCAACTGTCAGTGCCTGGCTGCCTGCCGAATACATGACTCCGCTGTTGTTCAGGGTCGAGGCATGTGTCTCAAGTGCCTGCGCCGCATGGACGCTGCCGCTGTTGCTCAAGGCCTGGGCTTGCACATACAGGGAGCCATCGCTCACAATGCGCGCACCATCCGCGACAGCCGGTTGATTGCTGCTTCGGGAGTCATTGAGGAGCTGGCCTTGGCTGCTCAAGTTGAAGCCTCCGCCACCGGCATGCAACAGCTGGCCTGCCGTGTTATCGATGTTCCGGGCAGCAATGCTCAGGTTAGCAGCCGCTGTTTGAATCACACCAGCTCTGTTGTCCAGACTCCCTTGCAAAGCGATTGTCTGGTCGCTGCCGCCGCTTTGGATGATCTGTCCACCGACATTGCTCAGAGCGTTGGCATGGATGCCGAGACTGGAGGCCTGCACTCGCGCGCCATCTGTCGTGAGTGTCCGGCCCGTTTGCAGATTCATTGTCTCGGTCGCCAGCAACTGGCTGCCTTGGGCCTGCAAATCACCTGTTGTGGCATGCAGTTGCAAGGTTTTGGCCTGCTGGCGAGACGAAGTCAGGTCAAGGCTTGCACCGCGCACCTGGACATTGCGGGTGGCCAGCGCCTGGCCTGAGGTCTGCAGCTGTGCATCTGCATGCACGCTTAGATTTCTATCCCCGAGCAACTGGCCATCCGTTTGCAAGCCAGCCGCCCAGACTGTTGCATCTCGTGCTTGAATCTGCGCTCCAGCCCCTGCAGCCTGAATGACTACATCGCCCAACGCCGCAACTGTTCCGCTGTGTGCCTGGCTCGCCTGCGAACTCAATTGGACATTGCCGCCGCCATAGATGGCACCGCTTTGCTCTACCGCACCACGCGTGTTCACGACAACATCGGAGCTAGTGGATTGGATGGAGCCGCTGTTGTTGAGCCAGCCTTCGCTGTTCAATGTGAGTGATCCACTGCTGGCCTGAAGCAAACCAGAATTGCGGACACCCAGTCCAGACTCGGTGCCTACGATAAAGATCTTGCCCGCATACATGCCGCCCAATTGAGCGACGTCCAGGGCAAACTGGGGCTTCGCAGGCTCTGCGCCTGTCGCACTGGGCTTGCTCTGCTGGACATTGCCATCGGCGGCAATCTGGTTGACGCCTGTGACGACCTTGAGGTCTTGAGCCCACAGCCCGGCGTTCAGCGAGATGGCTCTTGCAAGGATGTTGGCGTAATCTGCCTTGGTGGCATCAAGCCCATTGCCCTGGATGCTGATGAGACCGCCTTGCACGTTCAAGCCGTCAACCGCTCCATTGGCTCCGTACAGCGGTCTGCCCGTCGTCAGGGTCACGCCTGCTGCATTGATGAAGGACAGGCCATCGACCACCAGACCCGAAGGGTTGGCGATGATGACGTCGGCCCGCTGGCCTGCCACTTCCAGCGGTCCCATCAGGCGGGATTGGGCAGCTGAATTGACTTCGTTGACGATGACTCTGGCGCCGCCGTTGGCAAGCCACGGATTGCCTTGCACCCAGCCACCAATCTGGGTTTGCACATTGCTGCGGCTGTTGTTGAGGATGGCGCCTTTTTGCCCGATGTCGAACTGCTGATAGGTGTTGCGGCTGACGCCACCCGCAGAAGGGGTCAGGATGTTGACCGTGGGCGTGCCGTTGGCTGATTCCAGAACCGTGGGGCGCTGGCGATTGGGGGCCGAGGGATCGGCAATGATTTGCGCAAAACCGGCAGGAGCCCCCAGAGCCAGGGCCAGGGCCAGGGCCAGCATGCCTGCTGTTCTGGCTGCAGCAGAGAACGGGAAATCGCTGAGGAAGGATCTGGCAGTGCGCAAGCTGCCCGCCGACGAGGCACCTGAATCAGCAGCTCCTGTCTGCGTGCTGCCATTGCCGGCCTTGCCTTCGCTGGAAGCTGTTTCCTGCACCACCATCCGGATGCCACGCGCTTTGTTGAAGATAACGCGATGAAGATTCTTGTTCATGACGACGCCTCAGAAGCTGTAGGCCAGGCTCAGAGCCAGGTTGGTGTGGGAGGTTCGGAAGTGCTCCGGCTTTTTGACAGGCGTTGCCACAAAGACTTCATAGGAGAGCTTGCGCCAGGCCCCGCGCAGGCCGATGGCCGCGCCGGTCAATGACTGGCCCACCAGGTACTTCGCAGCAGGCCCGCTGACATGGCCGGTGTCCAGGCCCACAAAGGCCTCGGCATTGCCCGCAGCGCCCAGACTCAAGGGGGTGCTGAGTTCGTTGCGCCAGTACCAGCCACGCTCCGCCAGCAAGGTGCTTTCTCCATCGAAGCCCCGTACGGTGTAACGGCCGCCAATGCCAATGCGGTCCTGTGGCGTCAGCGGCGTCTTGTTCCACTGGCCATGCCAGTTGCTGCTGAATCTGAGTCTGGTGCCGCCCAGCTCGAAGGGCTTGGACAATGCCAGATCGGCAATGAAGAGCTTCATGCGCGAAGTGCCTTCACCAAAGGGCTCCTCTGGCGCGTGCAAGGCCGCAAAAGCACCTGTGCCTCGCTTGTAGGCCAGATTGGCATCCAGGATGGCATTGCCCAGATAGCTGCGCTGGTTCAGGCTCAGCTCAAAACCCGAGGTGCGCCTGCGCTGGACATCGATTTCCACATCGTCGATGTAGTTGTTGGAGGTCCGCTGGAACGCCTTGATGCCAACGGTTGTCTTCGAGGAGGCGTTGCGAAACACTACGCGACTTAGCTTGAGGTCCAGGTTGCTGGATTCGCCGCTGTAGGTGTAGTTTTGATAGGCACCGGCCACGCCTTGGTGGTACTTGTTATAGGAGCCGGACAGGGCTGCCAGCCAGTACCCCAAAGGCACGGAATACTGCGCTGCACGGGTCTCGGTGCCACGGTTGCCACCATTGCCGATACCACCGCCGAAGCTGAAATACATCAGATCATTCAGGCCCAGCGGGTTGTCCCAGGACACTGTGCCCGTGCCTTGGACTTTGCCTGTGGATTTGGTGCCGCCATTATCCAAGGCGACGTTAAAGCGCAGCGGGTTTATTTTTTGATAAGTAATCATCAAATCACTTTGGCCGGGCTCGACATCCGGGCCTTCGGCGGGAGTGATTTGAATATCGGCATCTGCCGTTGGAACACGCTTGAGGTTTTCCAAACCTTGTTCAATATCGCGCAGTTGCAGCAGCTCTCCAGGTTTGGACGGCAGCGCTGCAATCAGTGAAGTGTCTCCTGTGCTGTCCGGGGTAAATCGGATGGACCTGAGAACGCCAGGAATAAATACCACGGTCAGCACCCCGCTTTGGAGGTTTTGCGGAGCCACCATGACCCGGGAGGTCACGTAGCCATGCTCAAGCACTGCCTGCTGCAGCCGAGCCAGGATGACTTCGACACCCTTGGCCCCAACGCAAGGCCTGGCACCCAGATCAATACCCGCTGCCGCCTTGAGCCACGGCACTTGATCAAGTTTTTCTCCAGTCAATTCAAGGGAGTGCAGCGCAAAGCAGGGAATCTCGCTGGTTGGCATCTCCAGCTCAATTGCCTTGGTCCGCGGCTGCAAGGTATCGGCATTGGGAGCCATGCGCTCACGCAGTTCCCGTTCACGCTCTTGCTGTCGTTGCAACTGCTGCTGTTCAATGGCTGAACCGGACAGTTGCGCCATGGCAGGAGCTGCAAAGCTCAGTACGACAACAAATAGTGAGGTCAATTGAAAACGCTTGCCAGGCGTTGTCTCCCTCATAAAAGACCAATTTATTTCTTGTGTCATTATTTCTCGCATGAAAGCAGCCACGTTTATGGCTGATGACCAGCATAAAAAATCACAACAGCAGCATATTTAACGAATAAAAAGTTCTCTGCAGAGAATTACCTCCAAGGCAGTAGAAAGAGATTTCACTGTTTCCGCGATCAGACCATGTGCGAAATTTATTTTCGCCCCTGTAACTTTTTGAGTTGATCGAGACGTAGCTTCGCCAAGGGAGAAATCCAGATTTATCCACCTGCTGCCAAATTCCTTGAAAGCCAGGGTTTCGGACTGAAACACGCAGCTGCCTCGATTCCCGCCCATGCCAACGATGTCATGCCAGTCAATGCACTCTTGAATAAATATGAAAACGGGGTATTAACCGCCTCCCGGTTATCAAGCAAGCAAAAATAAGAAGGCGCTCTCGGCGATCAACGACGGAATATGAAGGTGGACTCAAGAAAGCATCAGACGATTGACAACATGCTAATCAAAGCAGTCAATGACAGGGATAAGAAAATTCTTATTTTTCGGAGCCGTAAACTCAGCAATACCGTTCATACGCTACGAAAAACTGAATGCCAGGTTTGATGCATCCGTGCTTATCGTCCTGATCTGCCGACATCTGGGTAATGCAAGCCCGCAATATTGCGGGATTTCTTGAGCATCAGAAGTCATGGCCCGCTTGCCACCAACGGCGTGACGTACAGCCAGTTCATACAGCCAGGGCATGCAGCAGCACATGATTGACCATGAAGTCACTTTAAGCTTTAGGCTTGAATGCATGACTTCTCAATCCCCACCGCGGACCAAATCCTCTTTACTCATGCTGCGGGTGCCGCCGATGGCGCTGGTCGCTGTGTTTGCCGTGGCAATGTGGCTTCTGCCCGATATCCTGCCGGTCAGATTCACTGCGTCATGGATGGCGGCCCTCGTGCTCGCCGCCTTGGGCGGAGCGTTCTGCCTCGCCGGTGTTCGGGCATTTCAGCGTGCCCGGACCACGGTGAACCCCATCAACCCGGCAGCATCGACGGCGCTGGTGGTCAGCGGGATCTATCGGGTGACACGCAATCCGATGTATCTGGGCTTTACGCTTTTATTGCTGGCACTCGCCATGTATTTGGGCAAGCTATCAGGCTTGCTGCTTGTGCCGCTGTTCATGGCCTATCTTCAGCACTTCCAGATACAAGCAGAGGAAAGAGCGCTGCAGGCGAAATTTGGTGATTTGTTCGTGGCCTATTGTCGGCAGGTACGACGCTGGCTATAGAAGGGTTTGAGCCGGCCCGGGCCACGCGGGCTGGTATTGACTGCGCATCCGGCACCATGCACCGCTGCCTTGCAAGCAGATAGACAAGCTCAGGCAAGCTCCCTGGCTGTATCGATGATGGCGCGGCCCAAAACTCCATTCAGGCCGGTCATCCAGAGATTGCAGGGCGTCCATGCTTGCCACGGACAGTTCAGCGGAGCACATAGGCCACTTGCCCACCGGACTCTTTGCGCTCGATCACCAGCAAGTGACTTGATCGAGCGGCAGAGGCTTGCTGCAGCCGGGTTTTTACGTCCAATCGTCTCTGACTTCGTAAATGACCCAGGCCACCAGCAAGACGACCAGCTGCAGACCAATCAGTTGAATCATGAGAGTAGACATCGCCGCTCTCCTTGAGTGCATCGATGCAGTCATGGTCCCACTTCGGATGCTCGCCAGCAAATGAAGACAGCTTGCACTTCGCGGGCTTTAGCAGCTACACATTGGGCTGCTCTATCGGATCGCCCGGCAGCTCTGCAGGCGGCTGATCATTGGGCGGATCAATCGGATCCGGCTTGGGCTCCGGTTCTTTGAGCGGGTTCTTCTGAAGAGTCATGGCGGCCATCTCCTTGCAATGATGAAGCCGGTGCCGAACAGATTGGCGAATGGGTCACAGACACAATGGGCAGCAGGACCATAGATCTCTGACGAGCTGCGGGCAGCATCCGGATGAGACTCAGGATATCTCGAAGATGTCGCCATCCGACAATGCCGCGCTCTCATGGTAGATGTCATAGAGGTACTGAGGCAGCTCCTCATGAGTGATCTCGGGAGGAACGACCAGATCCACCGGGCCAAGCTTTCCATCGAGTCCCACCGCAAAGCAGCGCCATCCCGAGTTGCTGCGCTCTATGGCCAGGATGTCGCCAAACACATTGAACCGGTACTTTTCCATTTTTGCTCCACTGTTGAGCCTTGCATGCTAGCCGCATCTGCTCGCCAGTCTTGGACAGCCTGTGGCACCTGAATTGCCGAACCTGCGCATCAAGAGCCATCAGCCCGAAGCCTTGTCAGAGCCGATGGAAACGGGGCATCGCGGCTTTTCCTGGCGTTCGCCTCATCCTGCTTATGCACCAAAGCTGACGTTTTACTTATTGGATAGGGCTTCAAGGTTATTAAAAAGAGTACTGTGGAGCTCGGCGATCAATCTTGATTCGTCATCCAGGACTGGAGGTCTATATGCCAGATAGCCGTATTCCCCCGCCAATCCAGAAGTTCTGGGAAACCACCAAGGAGCTGTTCTCCATGGACAAGGATTTCCCTGCGCCGCCCCAGCTAGACCCGCAAGAGCCCACAGACATGGAAAAAAAGCAGGAGGAAGAGAGACTGCTGCGCATGCGCCACAACTACCGACACTGGTAGCCCTGTCTCTTGAATCCAGCCTTGCGATTGGTTTTCAACCACCTCTACAGGTGGTTTTTTGTTGCCTTGAGATACAAAAGCATGAGCACTTGGACCGGATCAAGCCTAGGCCGCAGAGGAAATGCAGCGATAAGATGAATCGAGAACCGTGAAGCTGGAGACGAAACTCACAGCAGTATCAAATGGATCACCAAGGAGCCCCATGAAAAACAAAGTTGTGCTCATCACCGGAGGCAGCCGAGGCATTGGCGCAGCCACCGCCCTGCAGGCAGCAGCGGCAGGCTGGGATGTACTGCTCAGCTTCAATACAGACCAGGCGGCAGCCGATGCGGTTGTCTCGCAAATCACGGAAATGGGCAGGCACGCCATGGCCATTCAGGCTGATATGGGCTGCGAAGAGCAGATTCGCCGTCTTTTTGCCGTGGCAGATGTACAGTTCGGGCGCCTGGACGCCCTGGTCAACAACGCAGGTATTGTGGACACGGCACAGACGCTGGCCGAGTTCAGTTTGCAGCGCCTTGAGCGAATGTTTCGCATCAACACCATAGGCGCTTTTCTTTGCGCTCGCGAAGCGGTGCATCGCATGAGCACTGCCAATGGCGGCCATGGTGGAGCCATCGTGAATGTGTCCAGCATTGCTGCAAGACTTGGCGCGCCACGCCAGTATGTCGACTACGCGGCATCCAAGGGTGCTGTGGATGTGATGACTCTGGGGCTGGCCAAGGAAGTGGCTGCGGAAGGCATCCGTGTCAACGCTGTCCGTCCCGGCCTCATTGAAACGGATATTCATGCCAGCGGGGGACAGCCGGACCGGGTTCGGCGCCTGGCCGCCGGCGTTCCCATGAAGCGCGGAGGAACGGCTCTGGAGGTTGCCAATGCAATCGTATGGCTCATCTCGGACGAGTCGCCATACACCACAGGTAGCCTGATCGAGATTTCGGGCGGCAACCTCTAACCGGGCACAGCCGCCCAACCACGGCCAGCCCTTTCGGCCAGCCCTCTGGTAGTCACGCCAGGTGACACGGCGCTTTGCGTCAGCCCGGACGTGTTGGCTTGCCGCCCCCTGACCTGGCAAACGGCGGCGTTATCTGTTTCTCAGCCTTCGCTCGAGCGCGCCAGTCGAGGCCCGTCATTCAGCGATGGCCGTGACCATGACCGCCACCCGGGCGATGGCCTCCATGCGGTGGACGGTGATTTCCATGCCCTCCGTGGCCTGGATGCGGCCTGTGGTTCGGTGGGCGATGCGCGTGATGATGGTGGTAGTAGCCAGGCCCATATGCAGGCCGCCCGTAGTAGTACGAGCCGCCATAAGGCTGATAGATGTAGGTATCGCTATACCCGTAGCTGTATCCAGGGCCTGCCGCGTAGCAGCCCGACAAAAGCAAGACGAGCGCAGAGACTCCAAACAGTTTCTTCATGTGCGAAGTTTAGACGGACCGAATTCGCGCGGTTTTTCAATGTGTAAGCCCGGCTTTGTGCAAACAACTGCCGGCATCTTGAGGGATTTTCTTCTGACATGCCCCACAACGTCCGCCAGCTGGCGTAGGCGCACCGGTTGCATCCGGGGAACGCACGCAAATGGCCAAATGGCCGCTTGACGGCAAGCCGGCCTGCTTTTTCAGCTTCTGCCTGGGCGCCTCGGCTGTGTGGGATGGCAACTGCGCCCTCTCCCCGTTCCGGCCAAGGCACTGCGCAATGGGGTCGCCCGACCAGACATGCATGCCCGGCTGCCGGGTTGCAGCACTGCGGCACTGCGTGATGGTTGACGCGTGACGCTGCGCTAATAGCCCCAGCTTTGGCCTCCCGGATAGGTGCGCCCGCCACTCAATCCGGAGCCTGGCCACGGCCACAGGCTGCCTTGATTTTCATGGCCCTCGTTTCCGCGGTCACGAAAGTGATCCCGGTCCCAGTCGTTTTCAAAGTCGATCGAGCGATCCCGCTGTTGAATATCGTTGTTTCTAAGATCCTGATCCGCATTCTTCTCAACCTTCTGGGAGCCTGGATCCATTCCTTGCCCATTGACCGGCCTCTGCATCACGCATCCGGTCAATATCAAGGCGAACGCAGTCAGTGCAACTAGCTCTTTCATGGCAGCCCTTTCTACAAGTGGCACTGACAGCCTATTCCTGCCGACAGATACCCATGTAAAGCGATGTTCTTCGGCTCGGCGGCAGGCTCGCGCATGGGAGCCTCTGCATCGAACAGGTCCCGCATCGACCTGCCCCTGCGTTCAGACTCGTAACATTCGAGCAGCACAAAGATGCTGTAAGCACTGCTCTCCCGGCTCCTGAAGAGCGCTGGTGAAAGGGTTGCACAACTACTGTTTTGCCACAGCAGGCCTGCCGCCAGACCGGGTCACCACAACCAATGAGATACCGCCCAATATGGCGGCGCCAGCCAGAGTCAGCCGCATGGTCCAGGGCTCTCCCAACAGGGAGACGGCACCGATGGCGGCCAGCAAGGGAACGCTCAGCTGTATGGATGCAGCAGCCCCCGCCTTCAGCTGGGGTAGCGCCGCATACCATGCGACGTAGCCCAACCCGGAAGTCAGCATTCCTGAGCACAGCGCATACATCAATCCTGCAGTGCTCAGTGAGGCCTGCCCCTGCACCATCACGAGCATCAGCAGCGAAAGCGGCACCGTCCGTATGAAATTTCCTGCCGTCACGCCAACCGGATCGGTTGCGCCCTTGCCAAGCAAGGAATACAGCCCCCAGGCAACCCCTGCCAGGAGCATGAGCAAAGCCGCCCCCAGGGGCGGTGCCGAGAGTCCGGGTCGCAGCAACACCACCAGGCCGCCGAAAGCCAGCGCCAATCCGCCCCATTGCCGGGGTGCGAGTGTCTCGCCGCGACAAAGGCCCACGCCCACCATGGTCGCCTGCACCGCGCCGAAAAGCAGCAAGGCACCGACACCGGCCGACAGACTCCCGTAGGCAAAGGAAAACAACGCCGCATAAGCGAACAACAAGCCCGCCGACGTCCAGTTGCCAACGCCAGTAGAGGGAGCGCGTTTCAGGCTCACGACCAGCGCCAGCATTGCCGCACCCGAAGCCAGGCGCACTGCCGTAAAGCTCGCAGCATCAATGGAGTGGGATTGGAGCGCAAGGCGGCACAGCAGCGAGTTGCCGGCAAAGGCCAGCATCGCCAGACCAGTCAACACAGTGGTGTGAAACAAGGGCATCACAACCTCGTAGATGGACTAACCCCGGTATTTTTCCATGTCATCCGTCCGTGACCAAGCAACTGCTGTCTTGATGGAGATAGCCCCGCCTTGCTGCCAGCGCCAGCCCTGTACCGGAGGATCGGAGATTCAGCCCGGCAGACCGGAAGAAAGCGGCTGGACGCAGCAGGCGCCATCAGCTTCACGAGATGTCTTGAAGAGCCAAGCCCCGGTTGCCAAAACAGCTGGCCTGACGTCTGGATTCAGGATTCAAGCCACACCACGACCTCTGTGCATCAATTGCACACTTAGGGGCACTTTCTGTGGCCCGGAGAACGAGGGAGGTGAAATTTCCGCGACAGCTACAGTCACCATAATTCCTCAAACTTGACACACATCATGAAAGAGGAAGGGTTGGATGGAGTTCCTAGGCAATCAAAGCGCCCAGCTGAGGATGATGAAAGGCCAGATCATGGCGCAAGAAGCACTTCTCATTGCCCTGATCGAAACGCTGGATGACAACAAGAAAAGCAATCTGCAACACAACTTCAGCCAGCGCGCCGAAGAGATCAAGGCGGAGGTCTTGAACTCGATGGCGACGGATGAGCTCTACGAGCGCCTGCTGGAGCACCTCGACAGATATTCGAAGACCGTCAATTTGCGCCCTTGACTTGTTGCGCAACAAAGACCTGCCCGCCATGACGCGGGCTTTTTCTTTGGTGGCTTGCATGATGCCGGCTGGGTGGATCACGGCGCCAAATCATCTTCCCAGGCCCGATGGCAGCCGACGATTCCAAGGACAGGAGTTCAAACACCGACATCGCCTGAGCGGACTTGCCGGTTGGCTCACATTCGAATCCGGGTGACGTGGACCAGACACAAGGCATGGCAAGGACTTGTGAGATCACACGCCAGGATGTATGAATGCTGGCTGCTGGTTGTCGCTTTGCAATCCAGGAACAGGCAATGCTGCTCCGTTTCGATCTTTGATCGAGGAGGCTCTGGTCAGATGTTCTCGAACAATGACTTCATCTTGGTTCTGACGCCGTCGCTGGCGATACTGGTTCTGGCTGCCATATTGATCGTTGCCTGGCTTGTCCAGCGATCACAGCGCTTTCTGCTTTGGCAAGCTTGCGCCTATTCACTCACAGCACTGCCTCTCGGGGCGCAAAGCCTGCTCCCTCTCGAAGAACTCAACCGCTACGCCCTGCTCATCGGCAGCTTCTACCTGCTGAGTGCGTGGTGTCTTGCCAGAAGCTGGGCAGAGCGCTGGCGTGTATCCACCCAACCGCATGCAGCATTGCTCATCGCCATAGTCACCCTGGCTGCGCTTTACCAATTCAGCCGGGTCGAGCCGAACGTCTGGGCTCGGGTGAGCTCTTTCAGTGTCGGTTCCGGTCTTGTTTTACTGCTGCCTATATTGCAGATCCGCTCAAGGAGGAACTCATTCGACTGGCTCGATCAATCGCTGCTCTGGCTGAGCGTCCTCTTCACCGCCTACACCTTCACTCGACCCGTCTTGATCTGGCTGCTGGGATATTCCGATCTCCGTTCCCTGCCAAGCTCGCCCTATTGGATCCTGACGCTGCTGAGCATTCTGAACTTCTCGCTGCTCTTCACCGTGGTGATGACCGCGATTGCCGTGAAGGAAACGGTTGGCAAGCTGCGCAAGGAACGTGACTTTGATGCTTTGACGCAGATACTGAATCGCCGCTCCTTTCAGGAATATGCCCAGGAACGTCTTGCCGACCTGAGGCTCTATCCCATGGCAGTGCTGGCCTGCGATATAGATCACTTCAAACGCATCAACGACGCCTGGGGACACGAGCGCGGCGACAAGGTGCTGCAGCTTGTCTCGGCGATCCTGCAAAGCAATATGCGAGAACACGACCTTGTTGCCCGGTTTGGCGGTGAAGAGTTTGTGATTTTGCTGACGAACATTGCACTGAAGGATGCCGAAGCCATTGCCAGGCAAGTCCAGCGCGACATCGGCTCAAGCAATGACATTCTTCCATCCGGCACCAGAATGACCATGAGCTTTGGGCTTTCATCGATCACCCAGGCTTTTCAATTTGAGCGGGCCCTTAAGGAGGCGGATCAGCTCCTCTACCAGGCAAAGAATGCCGGGCGTGATCGGGTACATGTGTCTGGAGTGGACTATCCGGATATACCGATCGAAAGCCCCCGGCAGTCGGACAAAATTGCGGCTTGATCCGCCGCGGCGATTCATGACCCCCCGAAATAAGGGGTTCTCACTTGGCCCTCGGCCATCGCCACATGCCGCAGCCTGCCGAGCAGCAAAGAGAATGGGCGCGGTCCGCATCGCTCTCCAGCCCTTTCCAGACAGCCGCGTATTCCATTTGAGTCAACCGCCGGTGCCGGTAGCTGCCGGCCAGAAGCAGTCCTTCGTTCAGGCATGCACAATGCACGCAACCAGATTCGGCTTATTCAGAGACAAAGCATGTACACAAGCAAATGGAGGCCTGCCGCATCCATAAAAGTCAAAGCGCTTGGACTTCACTGGCGAGAAGGCAAGTTGCTGGCTGTCGAGGTATTGGATGACCAGGGCCACCTGAAAGGTGTTCGCCCCCTGGGAGGCAGTATCGAATTCGGCGAGCACTGGCAATCAGCGCTGATACGTGAGTTCAAGGAGGAGCTGGGCGTCGACGCTGAAATAGTGGGCACTCCACTCGTGATGGAGAACATCTATACCCATGAAGGGGAACCCGGCCACGAAGTGCTGTTCATTTGCGAGGTACTGTTCAGCATAGCGAATTTTGAAAACCAAAGCAGTATTGAGTTTCATGAAGACAGTGGAACGCAATGCACCGCCAGATGGTTTGATTTGGCCGAACTCGACCTGCCTGAAGGGCCAGCACTCTTCCCTGTGGGTCTGAAGAAAGCTCTTCAGGGCAAGCATCATTGCCAGGCAGATACTGCCACTCGCAGCCCTGTTTGCGCTGAAGCGCATTGCACTGTCGCTGAATGACTGAAATAGGCCATGCTCTAGCTCTGCTGCGGTCAAGAATTCTCCCTTGAAGGAATGCTCCAGCATGGAAGTCAACACATCACATATTCGCAGATATTCAACTGCCGATCTGGGCAGCGCATTTCAGCTTCTGGCAACCAATGGATGGTCTCACCGTATCCCGGACCGCCAATTTCTTGAGCGCCTTGTCTCAGCATCTCAACGAGTGGTCGTGGCCGTCTCTCAGGACCGGGTGGTCGGGTTTGCGCGCGCAATCACTGACGGACTGTCCAATGGCTATCTATCGATGGTTGTGGTGGCTCTGGAATGGAGAGGCAAGGGAATGGGTAGAAGCCTGGTCGAAGAGATTGTGAGCGACGACGAAGGCATCACCTGGATGCTGCGAGCCTCTCGCTCTCAAGCGCCCGCGTTTTTTTTCGAAACTTGGATTTACGCCTTCTGGCGATGCGATGGAGCGGGCCCGCAAACGCATAGGCTAGCAATACCGCCAATGCCCGGTGTGGGTGCCTGCAAGCGGCTGCCTTCGGCATCAGCAGCAGACAACCGATAAACAGGATTTGCAGGCCGCCGGATTCACATCTGGGATGTGCGCGCGGCTACCCGTCATCAGCCCCGCTGACAGCAGGTACTCGAGAAACACATCACGCTTCCCGGTGGTCGGCCGCCCCAGACTTCCAGTATCCCTTTGCGCTCACGCCGTGCCTGGGCAGCTCTCGCTCTTGAAAGTAATGATGCTTCAGGCTACGGATGGCCGCAGACTCTCCCGCAATCCAGATGTAGCCAGGCCCTGTCGGCAAGGGGCGGTGCAGCAGTGCCTGACACAGGCTCAGGCCGGGTTCCGGCTGGGCATTGATCCATTGGACGCGCAGCTTGGCCAGGCTGTCGATAGGCTGATGCTCACTTGGCGACAGCACCTCCGCATAGACCTTGGCATTGATGTCGGCGGGCAAACGGCTGGCAATGCTCTGGATGCCGGGCAAAGCGGTTGCATCGCCTGCCAGCATGACCCATTGCACATTGCCGGGGAGCAGGAAACCGCCGCTGCGAGGCCCCGCGATTCCGATGTGTTCGCCAATCAAAGCCCGAGATGCCCACTCAGAGGCCGGACCGGAGCCGGATCCTGTTCCATGCAGAACAAAGTCCAGATCCAGCGTTCCGGCCTTGAAGTCGACACTTCGTATCGTGTAGGCTCGCCCTTCCCCGGTGGGAAGAAAGACTTTGACCCAGGCGGCTGGTTCATCGACTCCCGGCACTTGAAGAAATGCTGCGATCTCGTCACCGCCCACCGTGATTCGCCGCATATGTGGAGTGATGGAATGAACTGCCTGCACGACTCCCACGGCTCTTGCTGTGCGCGGCTTGTGGTCGATTTCATGCATGGCGCACTCCTTGGGGCAAGAAGCTCAGCAGCCGCACTGCGACCAGCAGGGATGGGGCGACAAAGATGCCGAACCATGCCCGAGACAGCAAGGCCGCCACAGACTGCGTCCCGATGATCGGGAATCCGATGAACACTGCCTGTGTGACTGGCAGCAGCTTGATTAATGCATTGACGGCGGGCGGCTGACAGGCCGCTGCTGCCAACGCTTCATGAGAACGAATGGACATCGATCACTCCAAATATGAGCATTTGCTCGATATGTGAAAGAATATGAGCCATTGCTCGCATTGAAAACTCGCGTTCGGACAGACCTATGCCGCCCCTGCCTCAACCACGACGAATCCCTCGCCAGAACCGCTCACGGGCCTTGGTCGATGCAATTCTTGAAGCTACGGCTCGCGTTTTAAGCGAGCGCGGCTATGCAGGAACCAATACCAATCTGGTTGCCGAACGCGCCGGGGTCAGCGTCGGCTCCGTCTACCAGTACTTTCCCAACAAGGATTCCCTGATCACGGCCCTGCATGAACGGCACGCGGTAGAAATGCACGCGGCCATGGAAACCGTCCTGGCGGGCACCACGTCGCCAGGCTTGCTGGAGCGGCTGGCAGCTATCGTGCATGCATGGCTGGCGGCGCATCAGGTTGCTCCCGAGCTGCACCAGGTGCTGGAGAAAGAGTTTCCGTTCTTTGATGCACCATCGGATCAGAGCGAGGCCGATCAAAGCATTCATTGCCGCATTCGTCAGCTGCTGGAGGAGCACCGGGATGAAGTCGTCCAGGAAGACCTGAATCTCGCCACCTGGATTGTGTTGCGGACCATGGAGTCATTGATTCATGCCGCTGTCATTCCTCCCGGAACGCCCCACCCGATCCAGAAGACCGAGCAGGCCATCGTGGAGATACTGATTGGCTATCTCTGTGGCGGCTCGCGGCGCACCGCATGAAGGTTGGGCTTTAGGGACTACTGGTCTTGGCTGGCTTCAGTGCATGGTACTCACGGGAGCAGCCAAGGCTATGGCATGAAAATAGTTTGATGAAATCGGAAACTCCATTGCGCCCAAGCAAGGCCTGTCCAGTGGTCATTCGGAACCGAGGCGCCATCGAAATATTGGCATTTGAGCACCCGCTGGCAGGTCTGCAAATTGTCAAAGGCACGATTGAACCGGGCGAGAACTCCAGAGAAGCGGCATTGCGCGAATTGCGCGAAGAAAGTGGACTTGAAGCATCTGAAGTCTTGCTGGATCTGGGAGTATGGGCATCTGGCTACGAGGACCAGATCTGGGCGTTCCATCTGTGTGCTGTGGAAGGTTCACCCGAATCCTGGACATATCGGACCGGCGATGATGGCGGTCATGACTTCAAGTTCTTCTGGCATCCGCTTGCACAGCCGCCAGATGAGCGATGGCACCAGGTGTTTCAAGGTGCGCTGAAATACATCGCAAGCAAGTTATCCGCGTGACGTAGTCCGCTGCTCTGAGGTGGATTTTTCCCGCAGTCGGCCTCATTGCAGACTGCGAGACAAGGCATCGGATGGAAGCCGGATGAGGCAATTTCCTGCCTGGCTTGCGTCCGATGCTACGCGAGGCAAGCTCGCTCGGGTCTTGCAGCAGGCTGTAAAGCGACGCTCTTCGATTGCACCATCCCCAAGATCAAAATCGGCGCCTGTGCCCGATGAATACCTTCAGTCTCCTGTAGCCCAGCACGATGCCGGTCAGTGCCAGAGCCAACGTACCAATGCTCAGCAAAACGAGAATGGCATCACGCGGCCAGGCGTGGCGCAGCATCCACGGCAGGTCCCAACTGTGCAGGAAATTGAACAGCCACCGCCCTGTACGCTGGCTTTGGTCCAGGCTCAGCACAACATCACCAGAGTACGGGCTGATGTATACGATGGTGTTTCCCGGATCTTCAAATTGCATCCGGAGCACGGGCAGATCACGCGCCGCTGCTGAATACATCGAGGCCTCACCCCGACGGTAATAGTAGGCGTCGTACTCGTTCAGTAACGTGGTCGAGCGAATGGCAAAAGGGAACAGCTTCTGCGCCGCCTGCTCTAGTTTCGAACGGTCAAGTTCCCGCTCTACCTGGGGCGCAGCAAGGCTTGCGGACACGATGCGGGTCTGCCCCACTCCATTGAAGGCCAGCAGATAGGGCTGCCCATCCAGTACTTTCCATTCGACCTCGCGCGTGTCAAACCCCTCGGCGCTGAGCAGTGTCAGCGCTTCGTGCGTGGTGAGCCTGAAGGGATTGCTTCCTGGACTTGCATGCTGGTAGGCATGCAGATCGGGACGAGGTCCTTGCGGGCTGAAGATCCCCAGCGGATTCATGGACATCAGGCCGCTGAAGATCCAGCAGATCATCATCGCACCAAATACGAGGCCGGTGATGTGATGCCAGCGCATCTGGAACTCCCGATACGGCGTCTTGGCTCCGGATTTGTAGCGACCGTTGAAGCGCCATCGCCAGATGCCCACCAAGGCACCGGCAATGGCGGAGACGGTTCCCAATGCCGAGAGCCCGATGACCAGCCAGCTCCACACAGGGTCTTTGGAGCCTTCACGCACCATATACACCCAGTGAAGCCAGGCACCCACGTAGTTCCAGTAGCGTTGATGGCGCGGTACATCCATGACCACCTCGGCAGTGGTCGACGAGATGTACAACAGGCTTGATGCGGAGTCGTCCATCAGGACCTTGATGAGAGGCCTATGGGGATCGAGCGAGGCGGAATGTGTCCAGCGGTCGTCTTGCGTGCGACCTTGCAGCGCCCCATTTGCTCCGGACAGGAAGGCCTTGGCGCTGCGCAAGGCCGCTGCGTCGTCGGGCGGCTGCGCAACAACGCCCGTGCCTGCATCAACCACCCGCAGCGTGCCGTCCGCCTCCTTGAGCCGGTAGCTGGGGCGGCCCGCAATGGTGGTGAGCACGATCTGCTGCACCTTGTCAGCAGACTGGCTTTGCTTCAGAGCTGTCTCAACAGGCAGGTAGCTCTGGCCAGTGCTCAGGGAAGGCAATGCCTGCAGGCGCTCGGTCGGCAGCAGTTTGGGGTAGCCGACAAAGAGCATCACCACCCCGCTGAAGAGCCAGAGCGCCATCAGCACACATGCAGCCACCCCGGTCCATCGATGCACCAGAAACACAAGCCGTTTGGCATGAGCAGAAGTCCACATCGGTGGCCCGCTCAGAAACGATGGTTCAGTGTCAGCTCAACACGTCGCCCCTCCCCGACGAACCACTGCGTGTTGGTGTAGTAGGAGGTCGTGAAGTAGTGCTTGTCGAAGATGTTGAAGCCGCGCAGCGTGAACGTGGTGGCCTTGGTAGCCTTCCATTGCAGCGCCAGGTCTGCCGTGATGTAGGCAGGCAGTTTCAAGGTATTCGCATTGTCTGCATAGCGCTTGCCCACATGGCGAAGGCCGCCGGACAGCGTCCAGTCAGGCACGACCTTCCAGCTCACCCAGACATTGGCGACACGCTCCGGCACGTCGGTGGGAATATTGCCATTGCGTGAAACAGCGATGCCGCCCACGGACTCGCTGAAATCCTCATAGCGAGCCTTGAGCAGCGCAAAGTTGGCATCAATCTGCACGGCCTTGCTGACTTGTATCGACAGGGTGCCCTCGATGCCCTTGGAGGAGCGTTCACCAACCTGTATACGCTGAGCGGGGTTTGCAGGGTCTCGTGTCAATAAGTTGTTTTTGGTGATGGAGTACGCTGCAAGCGTCCAGTCCCCCTTGCCTTCCCAGAAGGATTGCTTGATACCGACCTCAAACTGTTTGCCACTCGATACGTCGAAGGCGGAATTAGCCGCCGACAACATCAGCAGGCCGCTCACTGGATCTGCGGCCTTGGATGCCTGCGCATACAGCGACAGTTGAGGACTTAGCTTGTAGACCGAGCCAAGTCGCCAACCGGTGTTGGAGTAGCTGCGTTTGAAAGCCTGATTGCCCGCCACCAGGTCCT
Source organism: Comamonas sp. wu1-DMT (assembly GCF_040187805.1). Lineage (NCBI taxonomy): Bacteria > Pseudomonadati > Pseudomonadota > Betaproteobacteria > Burkholderiales > Comamonadaceae > Comamonas > Comamonas sp. wu1-DMT. Next base: position 8,136 of record NZ_JBANEM010000033.1, on the reverse strand, counting down.
GGCGCGATAGATCCGCATGGTCGAAGCGCGTGCCCGCCACGACAGACCAGCGATCCGTCAGTTCAAGGCGGTCTTCCGCAAACAGCGCATATTGCTCGGCCTTGTTTTGATAGCGGGGAATGAAGGGTACCGAGCTGCTGTAGTAGCCCGGGACGGGGTTATAGGGGTCTACCGGACCGGAGCTGCCGGTGTAGGTGTTATTGGTGTGCTGAAACGATGCTCGGTTCACGTCGAAGCCCACGGAGAGCTGGTTTGGACGTCCGAGCAAGCTGTCGTTGAAGGTCACGTCCGTGGTGTTGCCTGTCTGCGTCTGGTCGTGACCGATCTCGGTGTTGTCCGATCGGTCGATCAATCCCGTAGTGGCGTTGTACCGATACGCTTCAGCATTGCGCCAATAGCGGTCGCTGCCAATGTGATAGAGCTTGCTTCGTACGACGATATTGCTGCCGGGTGCCCACTGGGCAGCCAGTTCGGTCCAGCGATCCTTGAACTGGATGCGGCTGTCGGCAACGTTGTAGTTGCGCTCTCGGAGCGCCGGGTCTTGTACTCCGTTGATCAGCGGTGTACCGAAGTAGCGCATGGGCTTTTGCCGGCCTTGTGCGTGCGAGAGTTGCAGATTGAGGTCAGGTGTCACATCCCAGCGCAGAGCGCCGGAGATCGTCCGATTGCTGGAATCGCCACGATCCACCCAGCCATCCGATTGGTCGCCACTGACATCGAGTCGGTAGGACCATTGCTCATTGATCGCGCCTGCGCTGCCAAAGGCCAATGCACGTTTGCCTCTGATTCCCACCGTGGCCTGGACTTCATTTTGAACAGGTCCGCGCGTGGGCTTTTTGGGGATCACATTGACCACGCCACCAATAGCGCCGTCACCGTAGATCACGGATGCGGGTCCGCGCAGCACTTCTATGCGGTCGATCGACCAGGTGTCGAAGGGAAAACTCACGCCGACTCCCCCGTATTGGCGCGTACCGTCGTATAGACGCATGACCGAGGTGGAGTCTGTAAAACCTCGTACCGAGAGCGCGCTGCCACTGTTGCCCGGATGTCCCAGGCTGGTGATGCCGGTAGATCGCGTGATTGCGTCAACCAGAGAAGTGTCGCCGCGAGCTTCCAGTTGCTCGCGCGTGGTCACCTCGACACTGGCCGGAGTGTCGCGTGCATTGAGGTCGAGCCGGCTGCCGGTGCCCACTGGGCGCTCCAAAGGAGTGTCCCCCGATGAACGTACGGTAACGGTGTCCAGGGTGACGTCGGTTTGCGCCCAACTGGCAGAGCTCGCTACTGCAAGAGGAACAGCCAATGACAGATGGGCCACAGCCAGGGCCACGCTGTTGCGTTGAAAAAAGGCGAGCGAAAGAGAACTCGCGCTGCCATTGGGCATCGCGCCATAAAAGGGATGGGTCATGAATTATCTGCGTGCAAGTGAGATCGGCCGTGCAGGACTGGGCCCGACGGCGATAGGCTGTATCCGCCATCGATTGGCGGCACAGTGGACTTACACGAGCGTTGGCGGCCCTCGCGGGGGCAGAGGTGCCCCCACCAGCGCTGCAATGCGCGCTGAAACTACTGGCTGTAGCGCCAAGCCGAGCGGCTGTGGCTGCTCAAGATGCGGTGATGAATAGCTCGGCGGTGTCGTGATGGTCAGACACAAGGGACAGTCCAACGAATGATGAAGCCCCGGCGCGGCCTGGCCGTCCTCATCAAGCATGATCACCTGCATGCTGCCATTTGAGGTACAGACCACCTCGATGGCTTTTGGATGCACTATGGGCGAAGCCATTGCAATACTCAACGTCAGCATGAACCACGCCAGAACCAGGCGGGTCAGTGACAGGGAGTTACGCAGCGCTTGCATGGTTGCGCATTATGAGGCCTCCGACGAAGGCCCAGACTTGTCGATTTATCGCTGCTTCGCGCTATCGAGGAGATGCAGCCGTGTGTGGCCGCGTCCCCGAGAGGGCTAGCAACAGAAAAATCGCAGTTTTGAGCGATGGTGACCGTTGCAAAGCTTCTGCTCCTTCAAGCAGTCGACCATGCCCGGATGCCGGAGGCAGACATTCATGGGCTGAGCTTTACAGGGCGAACACGCTTGCGTGCCCGTGACAGGCACGCAAGCGTGCTGCACTGCCTGAAAGGATGCCGAACTCAGCGCACCTTCTCGGTGCCGGTCACTTCACGGAAGAAATCATCGATTGCATCGACCATTTGCGACAGACCCGGCTCCTCGATCGGATAGTGCCCCGCGTTCTCCAGCATGATGGTCCGAACCGGTACCTTGCCGATTCGGCCGATTACCGGCTCGCTTAGCTCCAGAGGAGTCCAGCGATCATCGGCTGGCTGCGTCAGCAAGACAGGGCAGACATTGAAGTCAGCTGGTTCGACTTCGGGCACATGCGACATGTAGGAATCAAGGAATGCGATGGACACGGCATTTGCAGCGGAGGTTTTATCGCGCATGAAAACTTTCATGGCCGCATCGCTGTTGCACAGCGCGCTCATTTTTCCTGCCTGGCTCATCGGCATCTTCATCTTTGCCAATGGCGTATTGGCCAACTTGCTCATGAGCGGAGCTCCTACGCGGCTGACAATCAGATTTTTCGCTGTCTCGTCCCGCACCCGCCGGTCCCGGTTATCAAGAAACGTCATTCCTGCGATACCCTTGACCTTGCGGTTTCGGGACGCGACGTTATAGGTGAGCATGCCGCCGGCAGAGAGGCCATACAAAACGATGGGGCGACTGTCACGCGCCAGTTCTCTGTCAATCAGGTCGCTACCGCATTGGACCCAATCGTCGTAAGTGACGACGTGGCCCTCCCCTACTTCGGTCAAACCGTAGCCAGGCATATCCGCAGCGATGGTTTCGTAACCTCGTTGAGCCAGCGGGCGACCGAGAATCGTCATCATCTGACGACCATTTGTCCCGACTCCGTGCATCAGAATAACCTTTACCGAGGCGTTCGGATTGCGGTACGCATCGATGTGAATTCGATCACCGTGCCAGTCCCAGAAAGACTCGGAGGGCTCCTCGCTCAAGGGGATCCGATAGCGCTCAGGAAGGAAAGACTGGATTTCTCGCCAGATGGGTTGGTCGGCGTACATGCTCATGGAAGTCTCCGTGATCGATACGCGCTGCGGATTGCGTCGCGTTGTTTTCACTTTAGGAGTTGCGACCCCTTTGCAGAAGGTTGAATCGGGCCAACTGCTTTATGCTTCAGGCCAATAGTCTGGGGAAGATTCATGCAGTTCTGGGATTTCACGCGCAGTCCGGCAAGTGTTCAGTTGCTGCTCGAAGCAGGAGCAAAGCGCGGTCTGAGAGCGCGGGACCTGCTCCAGGGCTCCGGTTTAACCCAGGAACGGCTGGCTGACGCAGAGATCAGCATCGATCCAGCACAAGAAGTAGCCGTCATTCGAAACCTGCTCACTCTCATCCCAAACGAGCCAGGCCTTGGGCTGCTTGTCGGCATGCGCTACCACGCTACGGCCTATGGAATTCTTGGCCTTGGAATGCTTAGTGCGGCAAGCGGTCTGGATGCCCTCCTGCTTGCGCACCGTTTCCTCTCCTTGACCTTTGCGCTCGCAATGCTGGAGCATGAGCGCTCAGACGGGATGCATCGGCTGAAATTCGTTGCATCGCCTGCGCTTGAGCCGGCATTGCGCGAGTTTGCAGTGCAACGCGCCGTAGGCGCGACCTGCCGTCTAATGCTTGATGTCCTGGGGGCAGACACGCAACTGGAAGCTCTCAGCCTCAGCATGAAACGGTCGCCGCATATGCCGTACGCAATCGGCGGCGTGCGGATCGAGTGGGGATCGCAAAGCAACGAACTACGCGTAACACAGGCAACTATGGCTCAAGCCCTGCCTCAAGCCAGTGCGGCAACGTATGCCATGTGTGTCCGCATGTGCGAAGACCTCATGACCAAACGTCGCACATCGCTTTCTACTGGAACGCTACTTCGAGAAATGCTGGCGGCACAACCTGATGGATCGTCGGCAAACCTGCAGCAAGTTGCCGGCTGGCTTCACGTAAGCGAGAGATCGCTCAAACGCCGGCTTCATGACGAAGGTCTCTCGTTTCGGAAACTACACGAAGAGGTTCGCAGAGCACGAGCCGACAAGCTGCTGATTGGCTCCGAGCTATCCGTTGCAGAAATTGCCGCGAGGCTTGGCTACAGTGATGTGTCCGCGTTCTCGCAAGCATATAAACGCTGGACGGGTTTTTCCCCCACGAATGCAACCGAGCAAATGCGCGGCCAAGAAATCTCAAGTAGCAAGCATTGATAGCCGGCCTTCCGAGATAGCAATAGCAAAGTGGCTGGCGGCTTGGGTTTGCAGATTCAACTGCTCAATGCAACAAAATGACCAGTTGAATCCGCAGTCAAAACAGACGCTCCTCTTGGAAACAAGGCAGCAGAAGAAGTGGTGTGAAAAATTGACGATGAACGTTCACGAGATAGAAACCAAACGATTGCGTCTTCGGCAATGGCAAGATTCTGACTACCCCATCTTTGCGCGCATGAATGCCGACGCGGAGACTATGCGCTTTTTCCCCGCCACACTTTCGGTGGAGCAGAGCAATGCCATGGCGCAATACTGTCGCGACCTCATCGAGCAGCAAGGTTGGGGAGTTTGGGCAGTGGAGGAAAAAGCTACCGCAACATTCATTGGCTTCACCGGCTTGCATAGACCGACCGATGAGCTGCCATTTTCCCCATGCATCGAAGTAGCCTGGCGGCTTGTGAAAACGGCATGGGGAAATGGCTTTGCAACAGAAGGGGCAGATGCGGCACTCTCCTTTGCATTTGCACAGTTAGCAGTGCCCGAAATCGTTTCCTTTACAACGTTGGATAACGCCCCGTCCGAGCGCGTTATGCAACGACTTGGCATGAGGCGAGACGCTCAAACGTTCGAGCATCCCTCTCTTCCTTCAGGGCACCCTTTGCGCGAGCATGTCCTATATCGGGCCTACCCAGGCACACGAACCTTAGCGCTCATGTAGCGAAGGCCCAGACCAAAAGGCAGCGACTGACTGCTTGGGGCTGTGAACCGGTTGGTTGCTGCCGGCCGGAGGCACTAGCGTGAACCACTGCGCTATTCTTGAGCTGATGAAAAGCTGTCGTGACGCCGCCCCCACTTTCATCAAGACTCTCCCGGTCAGACCTCTACAACCCGAGTTCATCAACCTGATTGACGAGGCGCGTGACAGTCTAGTGCAGGAGCTCGGGGCAGTCCTCGACAGTCTGTATCTGTACGGCAGCGTGCCCAGAGCGATGGCCCAACCCGGAAAGTCGGACTTGGATTTGACGTTGGTGCTGTCGAGGCCGCTTTCCACACCAGAGGCTGAATCTCTTGAGCGCGTCCGTTCCAATCTGGAAGCTGGTCATCCTGAAGTCACCAAGATCGATTTGGATATAGGTGTACTTGAGGATGTGCTGAACCCTGCCAATTTGCATAGCTGGGGCTACTGGCTCAAGCATGAGTGCCGCTGTATTTATGGTTCAGATCTGGCACTTCGGTTTCAGGCATTTCAGCCCTCACCCGCAATTGCGAAAGCAGTCAATGGAGACTATGTCCAGATTCTCCGTGACTACACGACCCGTATCTCTCAAGCACATGACGAAGACGCAACGAGACGGCTGAAAAAAGAGGCTGCAAAAAAGCTGGTTCGCGCAACCAACGTTCTGCGCCTTGAGGCAGACCGTCTATGGCCTGAATCTCTGGAAGAATACGCTAGGTTTTTTTCGGTCCGGTTTCCCGAAATGGCTGAACAAATGGAGTTCTTTCTTGAACATGCCAGAACGCCCTCGGCAACGAACGACGTTTTCAATCAGAGGCTGGTGTTCTTTGTCGATTGGATGCAAGGGCTCCAGTGCTCATCCGCATCTGCTTAGATGCGGAACAGCGACGGCGGCAACCGGCCAGCAGCCGACTTTGAGATCCTGTGTAATACGGTGATGCAGATCTCCAAGATAGACGGAGGCAGAGAAATTTATGTTGAAGTCTCTAGCCTAGATGACAATTCTTTTTTGAAAATTTGAGAATAAAAATTAGTATGAGATCGAGCTTAAGAGCCAAGGCTATTGCTATCTGCGATGAGAAAATCATGAAGAAAGGGGAAACTGTAGGCCTTTCGTTTTACGCTTTCTTCGCCAATAAAAATGATGATCCAGACCTGCTGATGGAGGCGGCTGAATGGTGGATCAAGCAACACAAGCTTGATCACTTTGAAAAAGCGACAAAGATTCGCCGCATGATTTCTTCTGGCGAATAGCTTCTCACTCATATGACCCGAAATGGGAAGACCCGGTATGGGTCGAACAGAGACAGCGGCTCCCGGCCACAAGCAGTCCACGTGTTTCAAGCAGAATGTGCTCTCGCCGTTGGACTGCCAGAAATTGGAGACAGCAGTGAGAACACCCTACTGCCCTAGCGCCGTGAATCAGATATCTATCCGACCAATGAGCATTGGGGACTACGACAGCGTCACCGCAATGATGAAGAAAACAGATGGGGTTACTTTTCGGGATGCCGATTCACGGGAAGCTACTCAGCGCTACCTGTTGCGCAACCCGGGTTTGAGCTTCGTTGCGTTAGAAGGCGAGCATATCGTTGGGTGCATCATGTCAGGCCACGATGGCCGTCGCGGCTACTTGCAGCACCTTGTCGTCCTGCCTACACACCGAAAGCGCGGCATTGCTTCCCGCTTGGTGGAGCTGTGCCTGGACGGACTTGAAAGACTCGGCATTCATAAGAGTCACATTGATGTTCTCCAAGAGAACCATTCTGCCCACGCTTATTGGGAAGGCAGAGGATGGAAGCTGAGGACGGACATTCGCCGGTATTCTTTCGTACGCTCTGGCAGTGATAACGCCTAGGGTCAAGCAGCAGACATCCTCGAACGTCTGCAATGGGTCGATTCACAGTCAACGACTTGCAGGTTCACTGCACGCGTGTTTCATAAGCTCTCATGACAACCATTCTTCGCGCTATTGCATCGCTGACCGTTCTGCTTTTTTCATCCTCGGGCTTTGCCCAGACGTTGAGTTTGACCTTTGATGATGGACTGAACCCCGACAGGCAGGCCCATGCGCAGGTCTGGAATCAGCAGATCATCACCAGCCTCAAAGACTCTGGCATCACAGCGATGGTGTTCGCCTCGCTGATTCGCATAGGCGGTGATCGAGGAATGGGGCTCGTCATGGATTGGGCCAAGGCAGGTCATGCGGTAGGCAACCATACGGCGACACACCGCAGTCTTGCATCCGCCGAGACGACACTGGACGAATTCATTGCGGACGTGAAAAAGGCCGATGCAGCTCTGCGTCACATTCCGACTTGGGTGCCGATGCTTCGCTTTCCTTACCTGAAAGAAGGTGACACGGAGGAAAAGCGTGACGGCATCCGGTCCTGGATGAAATCAAATGGCTATAGACCCGCTCCAGTCTCCATCGATGCCAGCGATTGGTACTACAACCAGATCTACTCCTCGCTTCTACGATCTGGTTCACACGACAAGGCTGACCGGGTCAAGATGGCCTACATTGAACACCTGCTTGACCGGGCTGCTTACTATGAAGGCCTGGCCAAGCAGGTACTTGGTCGAAGCCCTGCGCATGTGATGCTGCTGCACACCAATGAGATCAATGCGGCAGCCTTGCCTGATATCGTTTCGGCTTTTCGCAAGCAAGGCTGGACGTTCGTATCAGCAACAACCGCATTCAAAGATCCCATCTACTCTTCGCAGCCAGACACATTGCCTGCTGGCGAAAGCGTCATATGGGCAAGCGCGAAAGCTCGCGGCATTTCAGGCCTGCGCTATCCCGCCGAGGACTCGGTCTATGAAGAACCCAAGCTCCGCCTGGAGTCACTAGTACCCTAGCAGTCCTCTTAGGGTCGTTCCGAGACGGTCGCCTGCCGGTCAGAAGCAGTCATCACGGCGCTTCGCAGCGCGGGCTATCGAAACACACCAATCGCTTCCACAAGATTCTTCACCTGCCATTGCATGCTGCTGGAAGCCTGCGCCCCTTGGGTCACCAACTGCGCGTTCTGCTGCGTCAGATAGTCCATGTCCGCCACCGACTTCCCTACCTGGCTGATCTCCTCGCTTTGTTCGCGCGTGGCCTTGCTGATCTCGGC
>NZ_JBANEM010000032.1:0-43753 GCF_040187805.1 Comamonas sp. wu1-DMT | reverse complement strand
TACAGCGCTGCAGCGCTTCCTCGACCACATCCAGAAGCACGACAACGTGTGGGTGTGCCGCCGTATTGATTTGGCTCGTCACTGGGCCGAGCGTTTCCCTTGCAAGGATTGATTGCGACATGGCTTTGACCCTGGAACAACTGAATGCCGCCGATGCGGCAACCGCCACCGACCTGCTCGATGGCCTGTACGAGCACTCGCCCTGGATTGCCGCCAAGGCACTGGAGCAGCGACCCTTCAAGTCCATGGCGCATATCAAGCACGCCATGGCCAAGGTGCTGGCCGAGTCCAGCGAGCAGGCCCAGCTCGATCTGATCCGCGCTCACCCGGAGCTGGCCGGCAAGCAGATGGAGACCAACACGCTCACCGCCGAATCGACGAATGAGCAGAAGAAGGCTGGCCTGACCAACTGCACGCCCGAAGAGCTGGAGCACATCCGCAAGCTCAACGCCGAATACGGCAAGCGCTTCGGCTTCCCCTTCATCCTGGCCGTGCGCGGCGCGCGCGGTCTGGGTCTGAGCAAGGCCGAGATCATTGCGACTTTCGAGCGCCGCATGTTCAACCATCCGGCCTACGAACAGGCCGAGGCACTGCGCAACATCCACCGCATCGCCGAGATCCGCCTGAACGACAAGTTCGGCTACGAACCCGTCGAAGGCAACGAAGTCTGGGACTGGCAGGAACGCCTGTCCACCAACAGCGACCCCGGCTATGCCGAAAAAGGCCAGCTGACGGTGACTTATCTGACCGACGCCCACCGCGCCTGCGCCCAGCGCATCAGCCACTGGATGCGTGAAATCGGCTTCGACGAGGTCGAGATCGACGCCGTGGGCAATGTGGTTGGCCGCTACAAGGCGGCCACCGAAGGCGCCAAGACCCTGCTGACCGGCAGCCACTACGACACCGTGCGCAACGGCGGCAAGTACGACGGCCGCCTGGGCATCTTTGTGCCCATGGCCTGCGTCAAGCAGCTGGCCCAGCAAGGCAAGCGCCTGCCCTTCAACATCGAAGTGGTGGGTTTCTCGGAAGAGGAAGGCCAGCGCTACAAGGCCACCTTCCTGGGCTCGGGCGCCCTGGTGGGCGACTTCAAGCAGGAATGGCTGGAACAGAAGGACGCCGACGGCATCACGCTGCGCGAAGCCATGCTGCATGCGGGCCTGTGCATCGACGACATCCCCAAGCTGGAGCGTGACCCCGCCAAGTACCTGGGCTTTGTGGAAGTGCACATCGAGCAGGGCCCCGTGCTCAACGAGCTGGACATTCCCCTGGGCATCGTCACCTCCATCAACGGCAGCGCCCGCTATGTCTGCGAATTCATCGGCATGGCCAGCCACGCAGGCACCACGCCCATGGACCGCCGCCGCGACGCCGCAGCCGGCGTGGCCGAGCTGTCGCTGTACATCGAAAAGCGCGCCGGCCAGGATGGCGACAGCGTGGCCACCATCGGCCAGCTGAACGTGCCTTCAGGCTCGGTCAACGTGGTGCCCGGCCGCTGCCAGTTCTCGCTGGACCTGCGCGCGCCCACCAACGAGCAGCGCGACGCCATGATCAACGACATCATGGCCGAGATGGCTGCGATCGCCGAACGCCGCGGCCTGCGCTACACCACCGATCTGTCCATGAAGGCAGCGGCTGCGCCCAGTGCTCCCGAATGGCAGAAACGCTGGGAAAACGCTGTCGACGCACTGGGCGTGCCCCTGTTCCGCATGCCCAGCGGCGCCGGTCACGACGCCATGAAGCTGCACGAGATCATGCCTCAGGCCATGTTGTTCGTGCGCGGCATGAACGCCGGCATCAGCCACAACCCGCTGGAAGCCTCCACCTCCGACGACATGCAACTGTCCGTGGATGCCTTCACCCACCTCCTCCACCAACTGGCTCAAGAACAGCAATGACCAATATGAATCAAGACAAGCAAGCCACCTACGCCGCCATCGATGCATGGATTGACGAGCACTTCGACGAAGAAGTGAAGTTTCTGCAGGCCATGGTGCAAGTGCCCACGGACACGCCTCCCGGCAACAACGCACCCCACGCCGAACGCACTGCCGAGCTGATCAAAGGCTTCGGCTTCGACGCCGAGAAGCACGTCGTGCCCGAAGCCGACGTCAAGGCCTATGGCATGGAGTCCATCACCAACCTGATCGTGCGCCGCCCCTACGGTGACGGTGGCCGCACCATCGCCCTGAACGCCCACGGCGACGTGGTGCCTCCGGGCGAAGGCTGGACCAAGGACCCCTACGGCGCCGAGATCGAAGACGGCAAGCTCTATGGCCGCGCCGCTGCCGTAAGCAAGAGCGACTTCGCCTCCTTCACCTTCGCTGTGCGTGCTCTGGAAGCCGTGGCCAAGCCCAGCAAGGGCGCAGTGGAGCTGCACTACACCTATGACGAAGAGTTCGGCGGCATCATGGGCCCCGGCTGGCTGCTGGAAAAGGGCCTGACCAAGCCCGACCTGATGATTGCAGCGGGCTTCAGCTACGAAGTAGTTACCGCTCACAACGGCTGCCTGCAGATGGAAATCACCGTGCAGGGCAAGATGGCTCACGCCGCCGTGCCCCACACCGGTGTGGACGCGCTGCAAGCCACGGCCGTGCTGCTGACTGCTCTGTACGGCGAAAACGTCAAGTACAAGCAAGTCACTTCGCAAGTGCCCGGCATCAAGCACCCCTACCTGAATGTCGGCCGCATCGACGGCGGCACCAACACCAACGTGGTGCCCGGCAAGGTCATGCTCAAGATCGACCGCCGCATGATTCCTGAAGAGAATCCTGTGGAAGTGGAAGCCAGCATCCGTGCTGTGATCGCCAAGGCCATCGAAGACTTCAATACCCAGGGCGGCTACACCGGCGAAGACGCCGTGCGCGTGGACATCAAGCGCCTGCTGCTGGCCAACGCCATGACCCCCCTGGACGGCAACAAGCCCCTGGTCGACGCCATCCAGAAGCATGGCGAAGCCATCTTCGGCGAAGTGCCTCCTGCAGTGGGCACGCCTCTGTACACCGACGTACGCCTGTATGTCGAGCGCGGCATCCCCGGCGTGATCTACGGCGCCGGCCCCCGCACCGTGCTGGAATCGCATGCCAAGCGCTCCGACGAGCGCCTGGTGCTGGAAGACCTGCGCCGTGCCACCAAGGTGGTGGCCCGCTCGCTGGTGGACCTGACTGCCTGAGCACCAAACACCGTTTGAACGCCTAGCCTTCTTCTGTCTGGATGGAGGTTTTTCAAGGAGCCTGGATTCGTCCGGGCTCTTTTTTTATGTGCGCAACACCAGCAGGCCGGCGGGCATTTGCTCGGCATGGCTCAGGTCCACATGGCTGGCCAGAAAATCCAGCACCGCCCGCGTCCTCACTGGCAACTGGCCGGGCTTGCCCACATACACGGCATGGATGGGTTGCAGATCCCCGGGATTGAAATCCTCCAACAACACCTGCAGCCTGCCCGCATGCAAATCGTCCCAGGCGTGATAGAGCGACAGCCTCGCCAGGCCCGCCCCGGCCTTGGCCAGATTGGCCATGGCTTCGCCGTCGTTGACGCGCAGCACCTCCCCCATGCTCACCGCCACCGCCTTGCCCGCCACCACAAACGGCCAGTGCGGTATGGCCCGCGGGTAGTTCCAGCCAATGCGCACATGGCCTGCCAATTCATCGGGATGCTGCGGTCTGCCAAAGCGCTGCAGATAATCCGGCGAGGCCACGATCACCTGGCGCGTGTGCCCCAGCTTGCGCGCCACCATGTCCGAAGACGGAAGCTCCCCCCAGCGCAAGGCGATATCGGCGCGAGCCGCTATCAGGTCCACGACGTGATCGGTAAAGCTGAGGTCCAGTTGCAGGCCCGGCCAGATCTGCATGAGCGGACCGACCAGTGGCACCAGCAGGCGATTGCCCGTGGACGAGCTGGCATTGATGCGCACCACTCCAGTGGGCTGGCCCTGCCGGGTGACCGAGGATTCCAGCGCCAGCCAGTCCGTCAGCAGCTGCCGGCCCTGCTCCAGCAACTGCTCTCCCTCGGCCGTCAGCTCCAGCCGCCGGGTACTGCGGCGCAGCAGTTGCACGCCCAGCCGGGTCTCGAGCCGGGCCACGATCTTGCTGACCGCCGAGGGCGAGACCTCGCGCAGGCGCGCCGCCGCCGAGAAGCTGCCCTGCTGGGCCACCAGCACAAAGGTCTGCAGCTCCGTAAAGCGGTCCGATCCCTGCTCCTGAGCGGTCGGCATAGCAATCGATTTCTTCATGAATCACATCATAGAGATGCGATTTATTCCGCACAGGAACAAATGCATGTCCGCATCAAGGGCTAGCGCGCCTTCTGCCGCAGGTTCACAGTTCAGCCCTTCGCGAAATTTTCACAAGGACGTTTTCATGCCTGCAGCATTGCTTGCTCTAGCCGCCGGTGCCTTCGGCATCGGAACCACGGAATTCATCATCATGGGCTTGCTGACCCAGGTCAGTCAGGATCTTCATATCTCCATCCCCACGGCGGGCACGTTGATCTCGGGCTATGCCGTGGGCGTCGCCGTGGGCGCTCCCGTTCTCACTCTGGCCTCGCGCCGCTGGCCACGCAAGCTGCTGCTGCTGAGCCTGATGCTGCTGTTCATCGCCGGCAATGCCGCCGCCGCCCTGGCACCCAGCTATGGCTGGCTGCTGGCAGCACGCGTGCTGACCTCGCTGACCCACGGCACCTTCTTCGGCGTGGGGGCGGTCGTCGCCACGCAACTGGTGGCGCCCGAAAAGAAGGCCTCGGCCATTGCGCTGATGTTTTCCGGCCTGACCCTGGCCACGCTGCTGGGCGTGCCCTTCGGCACCTGGATCGGCCAGCACTGGGGCTGGCGCATGGCCTTTGCCAGCGTCAGCGGCATCGGCGTGATCGCGCTGCTGATCCTGCTGCGCCATGTGCCACGCGCACTCAGCATGCCCAGCCCTCAGGGCCTGACGCAGGAGCTGGCCGTGCTGCGCAATCGCGCCATGTGGCGCGGCCTGCTGTTGACGGTGATCGGCTTTGCCGGCGTCTTCACCCTCTATACCTATATAGAGCCGCTGCTGACCCAGGTCACGGGAATGGATAACCGCATGATCGCCTTTACCCTGCTGCTGTTCGGCGCGGGCCTGGCCCTGGGCAACCATGCGGGTGGCAAGCTGGCCGACCGCTTTGGCGTGCAGCGCGCACTATGGGTGTCGCTGGCCGCCTTGATGCTGGTGCTGATCGCGGGCCGCTGGATGTTTGCAAGCACGCCCCTGGCGATTGCCTTTGTGCTGCTGCTGGGCATTGCCGCCTTTGCCACTGTCGCGCCGCTGCAGATGGGTGTGCTGCAATCGGCTGGCGAAGCCGGCATGAATCTGGCATCCAGCCTCAATATCGCGGCCTTCAATCTGGGCAATGCCCTGGGCGCCTGGCTGGGCGGAGCCGTGATTGCACAGGGCCTGGGCCTGACTTGGCTGGCCTGGGCTGCCGCCATGCCTGCAGCAGCAGCGCTGCTCATGGCCAGCTTCGCGCCACGTCAGACCAGTCCAGTGCAGACTTCGGCCATGGCGGCGGGCATGCACTGAAGGCGCCAAGGCGGCACAAGGCGTTCAGCCCGTCCTGCAGCAGCGCAGACGAATTCCACTCTCAAGGCGACCTCAAGGTCGCCTTTTTTGCTTGTGCAGCAGCTCGGCATGGTTTTTGCACCAATTTAGGTCCCATGACTAGGCATGAGCTCTTTGCAGGTCCCCATGCACGCTTTTGCACAGCGGTGCACCAATTCCGGGCTTGATGCCCTTTTTTTGCACCTTCTTCAACGCTAATGCCTGCGAGCGATCCTAGCCTGGCGGCCCGCTTTCTTTCACTAGATGTTTCAAGACCCGAAACCTGCGCACGCATAACCGGAGCCAGATCCGCGCCGATTGCATATCGCACAAGATTTGCTATTAAAAACAAAGCACCTACCGTTTGATATCAATAGGTTTCAATATGTTTTATTCTGAAAATTAGAAAAACAAAGCTTCATAAGCTACATATTTGATAGCAATCGGTAATTACCTTAGATGGTTATGCGCGGAAAACATAACCATTGACACCACATCCAGAAACTGAAATTTGAGCAGGGTTTACCGCTAGATGCTGTGCGTTATGAGCTGTATACACTTTTTGTATGGATTGCATGCCATTCGCGAATCGCATGCCAACCTGACGCCAATATCGAGTGAGGAGACATGTTTTTATGACATCCCAAGTGCATCCCGTGGATGAGGTTCTGCCATTTGGCAAGCTCACCGCCTTAGGTCTGCAGCACGTTCTGGTCATGTATGCCGGCGCCGTCGCCGTGCCGCTGATCGTGGGCCGTGCCCTGAACCTCCCCCCTGAGCAGGTCGCGCACCTGATCTCCGCCGACCTGTTCGTCTGCGGCCTGGTCACCCTGATCCAGGCCATGGGCGCAACCCAGTGGTTCGGCATCAAGCTGCCCGTGATGATGGGCGTGACTTTTGCCAGCGTGGCCCCCATGGTGTCCATGGCACAGAGCACTGGCGGCAATGCCGGCGCAGGCCTGATCTTTGGCTCGGTGATAGGCGCGGGGGTGATCTCCATCCTCATTGCGCCACTCATCAGCCGCATGCTGCGCTTCTTCCCACCGGTCGTGACCGGCACCATCATCGCCGTCATCGGCATCAGCCTGATGCGTGTGGGCATCAACTGGATCTTCGGCAACCCCGTGGGCCCGACCGCCCCTTCCGTGCCAAACCCCGAGCACCTGAAGTGGCTGGCCGAGGCCCAGGCCATGGCCGGCGCTCCCGGCTCCTCGCTGCCCGCCATCCCCAAGGGCTTCTCGGTGCTGCCCACCATGCCCAACCCCAAGTACGCCGATCTGCAAGGCGCTGCGGTCTCGGGCATCGTGCTGCTGTCCATCCTGCTGATCGCACGCTTTGCCAAGGGCTTCCTGGCCAATATCTCGGTGCTGATGGGCATCTTGATCGGCGGCGTGATCTCCGTGGCCATGGGCCTGATGAACTTCGAGAAGGTCGCCAAGGCCGAGTGGTTCACGCTGGTACTGCCCTTCCAGATCGCCATGCCTGTCTTCGACCCCATCCTGATCCTGACCATGAGTCTGGTGATGGTGGTCGTGATGATCGAATCCACCGGCATGTTCCTGGCCCTGGGCGACATGGCCAAGCGCGACATCACACAGGACGAACTGACCCGCGGTCTGCGCACCGACGGTCTGGGCACCCTGATCGGCGGCATCTTCAACACCTTCCCCTACACCAGCTTCTCCCAGAACGTGGGTCTGGTGGCCGTGACCGGCGTGCTCAGCCGCTGGGTCTGCGTGGCCGGTGGCGTGATCCTCATCGTCCTGGGCGTGCTGCCCAAGATGGGTGCGCTGATCGAATCCCTGCCCACCGTGGTTCTGGGCGGCGCGGGTCTGGTGATGTTCGGCATGGTGGCCTCCACCGGCATCCGCATCCTGGCCAACGTGGATTTCCGCAACAACAAGAACAACGCCATGATCGTGGCAGTGTCCATCGGCGTGGGAATGATTCCTCTGGTTGCCCCTAATTTCCGTCAGTGGATGCCCCATTCCATCCATCCGCTGATTGAATCCGGTATCCTGCTGTCCTCGATTACCGCCGTGGCATTGAATCTTTTCTTTAACGGAGCCGCCAAAGACAACAGCGCTGCCATCAACGCAGCACGTGAGGCTGACGCTCACTAAACGCCAGCCCGAAGCGAACGCTGGCTTACCCGCCAGTCCAAGCCCCCTGCCGCCCCACAGTGCGCCAGGGGGTTTGTTGTCGATATAGTTGAAGCAAAACAGACCTGACTCAAAATGCTTCTTGCCATCCGGTAAGCTCCGAGAAGCAACTTGCTGATAAATATTTCGTATGACACAAAACCTGTCCTCCGCCGAACAAGCCCTGCGCGATGCGGCCCGCGAATACCACCGCAGCCCCGTCAAAGGCAAGATTTCCGTCACTCCTACCAAGCCCCTGTCCAACCAGCGTGACCTGTCCCTGGCCTATTCGCCGGGCGTGGCCTATCCCTGCCTGGACATCGAAGCAGACCCCTCCACTGCTGCCGAATACACCTCGCGCGGCAACCTGGTCGGCGTGATCACCAACGGCACCGCGGTGCTGGGTCTGGGCGATATCGGCCCGCTGGCTTCCAAGCCCGTGATGGAAGGCAAGGGTTGCCTGTTCAAGAAGTTTGCCGGCGTGGACGTGTTCGACATCGAACTGGCCGAGCGCGATCCCGACAAGCTCATCGACATCATTGCCTCGATGGAGCCCACCCTGGGCGGCATCAACCTGGAAGACATCAAGGCTCCCGAGTGCTTCTACATCGAGCAGGAGCTGTCCAAGCGCATGAACATTCCGGTGTTCCATGACGACCAGCACGGCACGGCCATCATCTCCAGCGCCGCCTTGCTCAATGGCCTGGAACTGGTGGGCAAGGACATCGGCGCCGTCAAGGTGGCCGTCTCCGGCGCCGGCGCGGCAGCCATTGCCTGCGTCGATGTGATGGTGGGCCTGGGCATCAAGCGCTCCAACGTCTACATGGTGGACTCCAAGGGCGTGATCTATGAAGGCCGCCCCGGTGGTCTGGACGCATCCAAGCAGCGCTACGCACAGAACACCGAAGCCCGTACCCTGGCCGACGTGGTCGACGGCGCCGACGTGTTCCTGGGCTGCTCCGCTCCCGGCGTGCTGACTGCCGACATGGTCAAGACCATGGCCGACAAGCCCATCATCCTGGCCCTGGCCAACCCCGAGCCCGAAATCCGCCCCGAACTGGCCAAGGCCATCCGCCCGGACTGCATCGTGGCCACCGGCCGCTCCGACTATCCCAACCAGGTCAACAACGTCCTGTGCTTCCCCTACATCTTCCGTGGCGCGCTGGACTGCGGCGCCACCAAGATCACCGAAGCCATGAAGCTGGCCTGCGTGCGTGAAATCGCCGCCCTGGCCAAGCAGGACGTCAGCGACGAAGTCGCCGCCGCCTACCAGGGCAAGGAGCTGACCTTCGGCCCCGACTACCTGATCCCCACGCCCTTCGATACGCGCCTGATCCTGCGCATCGCTCCCGCCGTGGCCCAGGCAGCCGCCGAATCCGGTGTCGCCACCCGCCCCATCGAAGATATCGCCGCCTACCGCGAAAGCCTGACGCGCTTCGTCTACCAGACCAGCATGTTCATGCGCCCCGTGTTTGCAGCCGCCAAGGCCAATCTGCAACGCGTGGCCTATGCCGAAGGTGAAGACGAGCGCGTGCTACGTGCCGTGCAGGTGGCCGTGGACGACGGCCTGGCCAAGCCCATCCTGATCGGCCGCCCTGCCGTCATCGAAGCCCGCATCGCCAAGGCCGGCCTGCGCATGCAGCTGGGCAAGGACGTGGAAATCTGCAACCCCGAAGACGACCCCCGCTTCCGCCAGTACTGGGAAACCTATCACAAGCTGATGGGCCGCAACGGCGTCACTCCCGAAGCTGCCAAGGCTGCGGTGCGCCGCTCCAACACCCTGATCGCCGCCCTGATGGTGCACCTGGGTGATGCCGACGCCATGCTGTGCGGCCTGGTGGGCCGTTTCGACAGCCACCTGGCCCATCTGGAAGACGTGCTGGGCCTGAAGAAGGGCGCCAACGAGTTCGCAACGGTGAACGCCGTCATGCTGGAATCCGGCACGCTGTTCGTGGCCGATACCTACATCAACGACGCACCCAGCGCCGAAGAACTGGCCGAGATCGCCAAGATGGCTGCAGACGAAGTGGCCCGCTTCGGCCTGCCACCCAAGGTGGCCTTCCTCTCGCACAGCAACTACGGTTCGTCCACACGCGGCTCGGCCCGCAAAATGCGCGCTGCACGCGACCTGTTCGCCGCCGCCAACCCCGGCATCGAATGCGATGGCGAAATGCACGGCGACGCTGCTCTGGACGCCAACGTGCGCAGCCACTCCCTGCTGGAGTCCTCGCTGACCGGCGCAGCCAACGTGCTGATCTGCCCCAACCTCGACGCCGCGAACATCCTGTTCAACGTGCTCAAGACCACGGGCGGGCATGGCACCACCATCGGCCCCATCCTGATGGGCTGCTCGGCCTCCGCCCACGTGCTGACCCCCTCCTCCACCGTGCGCCGCGTGGTCAACATGACCGCTCTGGCAGCAGCTCAGGCCATCGCACTGCGCAGCTGATCCTGCGGAATCTCTCGGGCATCCCGCCCGAGGCTGCAACAAAACGCCCTCAGGGGCGTTTTGTTTTGCCCCATGCCGAGCCTTGAGCTTTGAACCCTTCGTTCATTCACAGCGACCTGTAACGCGCGCAGCAAACGCTCATGACAGACGCCATGATAAAAGTGAGCCAGTCGATATACAGCAAGCGCCATACGCTATGGTTTTCATAGATAAGGCAAAGATGCGCACAATGCCGAACGGCGCACAATCCTTGTGTAGAATCCTGCCATCCGGAGGTTTGGGTGAGTGGTTTAAACCAGCAGTCTTGAAAACTGCCGAAGGAGTGATCCTTCCGTGAGTTCGAATCTCACAGCCTCCGCCAGGACATCGACGCACACAACGTCAAATCGCTTCAAAACCCGCTTCTCTCATAGGGAAGCGGTTTTTTTTCTTTGTCGCAAGTAATCGCACCACGCCGCAGGACAACCCAGCTTTTTGTTGGTACTTTCGTTGATAGCTCAATCAGAGCCAGTATCAGATACCAACAACTAGGACCAACGGGGCCACATGGCACTGACCGATACGTTCATCAAAAACACCAAGCACAGCGGCAAAGCAGCTGGCGACAAGCACAGCGATGGTGGTGGGCTGTACCTGCACGTCAAAGCGGCAGGCAAATATTGGCGGTTGGCCTATCGCTTCGAGGGCAAACAAAAGACACTGGCGCTCGGCGTGTATCCCGCTATCACCCTCGCCCAAGCCCGCCGTGGCCGTGACGACGCCCGCGCACTGCTGGCGCAAGGTATAGACCCCAGCCAGAACAAGCAACGCCTCAAAGAAGACAAGGCGGTTGCAGCGCTCAACACCGTCGAAGCAATGTCCCGCGCTTATCTGGCGAACAAGCGGCCCGGCTGGTCAACGACACACTACGACCGCGAAGCCCGAAGCCTGGAGAAAGACCTGTACCCCTTTCTTGGCCAGCGTGTGATCGGAGAAGTCGAGCCGCCTGAATTGTTGAGAGCATGTGAGCGCGTACAAGACCGCGACGCAGTTGAAAGCGCGCACCGGCTGCTCACCACGGCATCAGGAGTCTGGCAATACGCAATCGCCAGAGGCTGCGCCACACGGGACATTGCCCAGGACATCAAGAAAGCCCTCAAACCACGCCAGAAGGGCCATTTCCCAGCCATCACCGACCCAGCCAAGCTGGGCGAACTGCTGCGCGCCAGCGACGGCTATGGCGGCGGCCCTGTGGTGCGGACAGCGCTCTACATAGCCCCCATACTGTTCCAGCGCCCCGGCAACCTACGCACCATGCGCTGGGCTGATCTAGACCTTGATGCGGGGCTCTGGACTATCCCCAGCGCGGACCTCAAGCGCAATGTCGAGGGGAAGAAGAACGGCGCGCCGCACAAGGTTCCATTGCCCCGTCAAGCCGTTGTGGCCATACGCAAGCTGTACCCCGTAACGGCTGGCCGCGAGTATGTCTTTCCAGGCCTCCGAGATCATGCCAAGCCCATGAGCGAAGCCGCCGTAAATGCAGCATTGCACGCAATGGGCTACAAGGACATCCACACTTGGCACGGCTACCGTGCGACTGGCCGCACCCTGTTGCGCGAGGTCTTCAAGATCGACATTGACGTGATCGAGGCTCAGCTAGCCCATGTGGGCGGCAAGACCCACAACGGAGCCTACGACCGAGCCACTTTCGTCGATGAGCGGGCAAAGGTTCTGCAGCAATGGGCCGACTACTTAGACAAGCTGCGCCAAGGGGCCGACGTGCTGCAATTCAAGCTGGCATAGCACTTAGCAAGAAAGGAAAAAGTTAGCAGGTGCGGGCGCCACAGACAATTCAGGTCCCGGAACGTGGCCACAGAGCGGTTTCAGCTATCCACCAACGCAATCAACGAAAGAGTCACTCCGACGTTGCTTCGGTAAAGCTCACTTTACACTTGGTGCTTCAGAAGCAATACCCGAACACTCTCGCTTTGGCTAAGCTGATTGAGTATGGTCAGAACGGCATGGTTTGCGGTTAACGCTTGCCCCTCGGTGGACGGCGTTTCGCCATAACGGACCGCTGGCGAGCATTCCGCCAATGCCAGCACTCCTGAGTTCAAACTGATGCCGTGGCTGTCTTTCAGGAGTTGAGCTGCGTGAGCGAGACTATGGCCATTTTTTCCACCGGTTGGAAATGCGGTCTTCCCAATGGTCAACAGTCCCTTCAACGTCTTCTCGACTGCCTGCTCCGCCGCCCATCGGGCTTGACCATATCGTCGCCCGATGACCGCCGAGGTGCATTCATCGTAGTCATGATGAGCCATGCTCAAAAGTTCTGTCTTGGGTAGGCAGTCCCAACGCCACTGTAAAGCTTCGTGCATCAGGAGATGAAATTCCCAATACTCGATCAGAGCTGAATCTGACAACCGGTCTGCAATACCTTGCGTAAGTCCTTCAACAGCGCTAAGGACGTTAGCGCTGGCTTCACGAGCACTAGGCCCTGCCACCGTCCTGTTACCCCTATTCTGAAGATTCCTGTCCACGAATAGCCGCACACTTCCGAAGATCATGCCAGCCCGGACCCGCCAGACGCTGTTGCCAAGCCGAACCGGTGCAAACCCATAAGCGAAGTCACCCTTGAGTTGGTCACCGTAGGTCTGCTCGTACCATCGGTTGGCCTTTGCGATGAGCACGTCACCCTCATATCCGGGCAGGTCTGCAACGCGTCCATCAGGAAACATACGCCCTCCCCACCGGAAGGCCTCCCACAGCTTCCTCCCAACGTGAATAGGCCGTTGGAAAGGAGTAAGGCCCTCCTGCGTCAGCAAAGAGTCGATCGCATGCATCATTGCCTCGAACTCTTGGGGCGTCCTGGGAGGAGCTGGCCAAGAAAACTCTTTCATATGGCCACCGTGATGTTTTGGCAGTCGAGATGGCCTATGTCCGTTGTAAAAATCATGCACTCCCCCTGTGCTGCGTGTTTTGATTACTGATTGTGACCCAATGAGGGAATGACACCTTCCTGAGCTACTTGCCTCGCCTTCGAAAGTCAGCTTTTGGCGCTGAAGTTCAGCCACTCACTGGGAGAGACTCTGCTATCCGCACTCGATACAGTCGGCCGGATCAACCGGAATTCGAGGCGGGGAAGGCATGGAGGCATCCAGGGGCTAGGTGCACCTTTAAAGCAAATGAGGCTGGCTCGCTATGCATCGCGCCGTATTCGCCTCCCAGGCACCGAACTACCGCATTCCAGCACCATTCAGATGTGCGACCACAGCATCGACCAGCCTTAGCCGAAGATCGGTCCTCAACCCCGCAGCGCGCCATGACGCCCCCGCCGCGCCTGCCCGCTTCGTGGGTCGCAAATTACGAGAAGGTCGCGAGGTTCGAAACGCCATCAGGACTGGCTTTGCTGCAAAAATGGGGAGGTATAAAAATTACGAGAAATTACGGGAAATTTTTCAGATAGATGGGTACGACGAATTCGGCGATTTTTTGGCTGACAGCGTGCTCTGAAGCCACCCAAGTCCGCCCGCGAACAGGCCATGTGATCGGCTGCTCACGACCCTAAACTGTCATTCAGAGCGATACTACAAAGATGTCATCCATATTTACGGAGTGTTGCGATCTGCATTACGTTGGATGCCAGTGTTGACCCTCCTATTCGTCTATCAGTAATGGAAATTCTGTCTGACCATCTTTGGCTACACATAAAGCGTGAAGCACGTGTCTCATCGCGGATGTCGGCGGCCATTGCTTACATCACAGATGCCTCTGCGTTTCTACCTCGAAGCGATGATTCGTTGATAGTTGTCAACGCATCTGATAGAGCGCTCGAGGCAGGGTCTACGGACCCTCGTGTTCTTCGCATTTTTATGGATGCTGGAGTCAAGTTGTATTCGTCTTCCAACCTCCACGCGAAAGCCATCGCGTTCGATAGATCGGCGTTCATTGGATCAATGAATGCATCCCGCTCCTCTCAGGATCGACTGATCGAATGTGCACTACTGATTAAAGATTCATCACTGGTATCACAGACACATGCACTGGTAAGCGAGCTAGCCACCGATGCTATGAGGATTGATGCTGCGTTTCTCGATAGGGCGATGAAAATTTATGCATCATCAACTACGCAAAGGAAAGTGGAGCCCCTCAGCACCGCACAGCGGCAGTTTTGGTATCTTGAGAAGTGCCCTCATAGGTCGTCTCGAAATCTCCGAGCCTACTTCGTTGCCCTGATCGTTGCGCAACTAAATGACTTCAAAGAAAACGAGGCATTCGCGCTTTGGCCGAACCTGAAAAATTTATCGCAACATCTTCCCCACAGACTGCAAAAAAAGTGGCACGCGATATGTCTTAACAAGTCTTGGCGTTGATTACTTCAGTAGTGATCAGCAATGGCCCGAGCCAGCAAGGCTTGAGCGATTTCTGCGGGCTGTCAAAACGGGAGACGAAACTGCACTTCCCGAAGATCTCGAATTCAGGTCGCTGAAACCCTTTTATGTCTGATCCAGCGATAGCCTACATTCTGTAGAGCGGAGACCCTAAAACGACTGGTGACCTCAACCGTTGAACGACAGCTTCCCTTTTTCTCCGCTGTCCGCTTCTGGCCGCCTTCGGCCGTACACGGCACGCTTGACCACATCGGCATCGGCAGGCGCCTACTTGACGACAGCCTTGAATAACGCCCAGACCAGCGAGTAAGTCAGGCCTGCCATGCCAAGCGCCAGGAGGAGCGCGATGGCAAAAATGATGATGTTGCTGGTGGTGGCCATGAGCCTCATATTACCGGCGCATAGGTCTTGTCCGGCCAACCCCGGGCAGCATCCAACGGGGTTCCGACAGCACACCTAACCCACGCTTGTCCAGCCATTCCCGGGATGGGTTCGGGAAAAGCGTAACCTCCGTAATCAGCCCATCAAATCGCCTGCAAACCCGCATGAATGCTGGGTTTCGTAGGTTACAGCTTTCTGTAATTCAGCGTAATCCAGATTACAGCGGCTTCGCAAACCATTGTTTTTATTAGCTTCTCTGTTTTTGAGAGATTACTTTGAATTCTGTAATCTGATTACGCTCAGGTTACGGAAAAATTACAACAAGCACCTCTCCAAAAGCATTGATAGCAAAGGCCCTCCAGGTTAGTAATTGCTCTGATTACGCAGATTACACTTTTCCCGACCCCTCCCCGGAATTTTGGCAGAGCTTCATTTTTACAAGGGTTAACCCTTTGTTTTGGCAAAAAATGCTTATTTATTCATCAATGCTGGCGGGCATGAAAAAGCCCCGTTTCCGGGGCTGGCAATGAGATCGGAGTCGGCTCAGAGAAGATCGGTCTAACCGCCCAACTCAAACACCCAGCAACGCACCGCCTTGCCCTGGTCATCGCCTGCATTGCGGGTCTTGATCGCACTGTTGATGACGCGGCTGGAGTCCACAAAGCGACGCGCTTTGCTGGTACGCAGCACCTTTTTCAACTCGGCCAGCGGCGGCACTTGCTGGCGGTGCAAGCTGGCCATCTCAATAAACTCGTTCAGGTTCACGGCGATGAGCTGGTTGTCCCGGCTGTGGTTCAGGCGCGGGACGTGCAGTGGCCCTTTCACCGTATCAAGCGGGATGCTATCGAGGTAGTCGAAAGATTCCCAGAACTCTTGCACCAAAGGATGATCGGCGCTGATGGATCGCTGCCGCTCCTGGGCCATGGCCACAATGCACGATCGCACAGCATCAAGCTGCCCATCGCTCATACGCATGAGCCGGCTCATGGCCACGACGGCCACCAGCAGCTGTGCATGGTTCTTGGCAATACGCGGCTTGTGAATGCCGTCCTGCTGCAGCAACCATGCAATGGTCTTGTCGGTTTCTTTCTTGAAGGTCTCCAACACTTGGGATTCCTGGCGCAGGCATGCCAGCAGAAAGCCGCTCAGTTGCTCCATCTCATAGGTCTCCAGCTTCTTGGCACTTTCAAAGCTGGCAGGCGTGTGGCCATGCGTGGTGAAAGTCATATGGCAGATACGCTCCATGATGGCTTGGCTGGCCTGCACAGGGTTGTTCTGGCTGATGACAATGCTGGCCCTGAACGGTGGGTCATAGGTCTCATTGCCGCCAGTGCGCACGCCAGTGGTCCGCACGTTGCGACCGTTGTAGGCGTCTTTGAGTTCGTCCCAATCAAAGCTCTTCACATGGGCGCTGTTGCCGGTCTTGGTTTCGCGGTCGCTCTCGATCAGCACAATGGGCAGATTGCTGACCTGCGTGAACGTGCGCATGCGCCCAGCGGCCGTGGATTTGCTGGGGTCGAAGCCTTCATAGTCCCAGCCAAACAGCTTCCACAAGCACTGGATCAAGGTCGTCTTGCAGCTGCCGGGTTCGCACATGATTTCCAGAAACGGAAAGGACATTTGCCCGGCCCGAATCTGCTCTGCAAACAGACTGGCAAACCAATAGCTTAGAGCCACATAGCCAGGAGCTCCAAAGGCTGGCCAGAGCTGTTGTGGCCAGCTTCTATCCTGGGCTTCTGCATCGCGGTTGATCTCCACCTAAAACTGCGCCGCCGGAGATGCGGACCAAAGCCTGGTCCGGCCAGGTAAAACCAGTCCAGGTTTTTATCCGTATAGCTTTTTGCCTGCTATCGACATTTTTTGCCGCAGCAGGCAACTCTTTTCGGTGGGAGCGTTAACCCGGCATATCGTCCAACGGCGAAGGAAAGCACCAATGGCCAGCAAGAAATTTCATGCTTCATGGCGTACGTTGATTCTGGCCAACGAGACGCACTCATGTCCGTCCCCTTTCGTCTGTGTTGCCGTGCACGAACACGCGATCGCGACTGAGCCAAGCCAACAGGCAAACAATGCATAAAGCGATGACCAAGCCTATCAGCATGCCGCCATAGCCCAGTCTGTCGAGCAAGATACCCACCAGCAGGGGGGCAGTGGTGCGCGACGCCACGAACAAGCTGGACTGCACGCCGTAATCAAGCGCCGCCAAGGGCTGCCGCGCGTGGTTCATCATCAAACCAAACAGCAAACCCGCACAGGCTCCCATGGCCAACGCCAGCACCATCGCAGCTGCCATCAATGCTGTCTTGCCCAGCCCGGTTATCACCACCACAGCCAGTCCCAGCATTGCCAGCGTGTTCAGTACGGCAAACAGCGGCAGCGCGATTCTTGCGCCAATGGCTCGAATGATGCGGCCAGCCAGCAAGCTGGCAATGGCCGCGACCAGGCCGCCAACCACGCCGACACCCCAGGCAATCTGCCCCTGCGCAAAGCCGTGGTCCAACATCAGGGGTTTCAGATACACCCATGCAGCCCCAATCGCAGGGAAGTAGAACAGCAGCAGCAATGTCCAGACACGATGTTCTGCAACACGGAAGTAGCCAATCCATTCACTGAATCCCGCACGCGCAGCATGGACCGACGATGGGGCAACAAAATGGCTCTCGCTGGTGCCCAGCCAGCGCAGCAAAACCACGCTGGGCAAGATGCTTGCCGCCATGACAATGAACGGCCAGGCCCAACCCAATCGGGTGTGCAGCACCAGCATCAATCCTCCGCCGGCAATGGCCGCCAACGAGGCCGCCAGTGACCGGATCGCCCCTGCGCGAATACGCTCGGACTCAGGCAGGATACGAATCGCCAGTGCATTGACGGGCACATCCGCCCAAGTTCCCAACAGACTGGCGATCATTGCCAGCGCGAACAACACCGGATAGGGCGTGCTGATCAGGTCATTGGCAGCCAGCAGCAGCAGGGCTAATGCATATCCCGCACTCAGCACGATGGCCCAGTTCCGGTAGTTGGCTTTGCCCAGATGCCAGCGGTCCAAAGGGGTGGCCAACACGAACTTAAGCACGGCTGGCAATCCGGCCAATTGCAGCAACCCGATCTCGGTGCCGCTCCAGCCATTCTGGCGCATCATCAATGGCAGACCGACAAAGAGATAGATGATGGGTGCCGTCAGCACCAGGTTGAACCATCCAATCAACAACTGCTGAGGCCACCAGGAGCGTTTAGCCACCAAAGTAGCTGCACTCATGGACACCTCCCCAAGTGCAGCCATACGGGCGCCATCGGAAAGTCGATGCGACCCAGCGACCGGATATCGACAAGGCCAGCGTCTGCCATCATGGCCACCACTTCGCCAGGGCGCGGCAACAGATTGCCGCGCAACGCGACCGTGCCGTAGAACGGCAGCACGTGCGACGCCACGCTTGGATCATCCGTCTGCTCGGCATGGGCCATCAACAGCAGGCCATCAGGATTCAAGGCCTCTGCAGCTTTGCGAACCGCCGCCTGTGGATCACGCAGGAAGTGCAGCACGGCCGAACACCAGATCAGGTCGTACCCGCTGCCAATGTCTTCCGTATTCAGATCGCAGCCCAAAGCCTGGAGCCGGTCCGACATCCCCGCTGCGGCGATGTTCTCCTGTGCGACCACCGCAGTCTCGGCCTGATCGCAGAGCACACCGCTCCAGCCCGGCAGGTGCTGCGCTAACGCAATGCCGACATGACCTGGGCCACCGCCAAGGTCCAGCAGGCGCCCCGCTTGCGGCAGGGGCGGCAACAGATTCAACACACTCAGCACGGCCGGCACCGTAACCACGCGCTGTTCCTGTCCAATCTGTTCACGAGCGGCCTGTGCCCAACTACCTTTCGGTGCCGCCTCGCCCTGCGGGTCAAAACCGTGACGCAACAGCGTCTCCCACTGACCCGCAAAACGAGCCAGAAAGCGTGTGCGATACAGCCATGCCTGCGCACAGTTGGCGGCAGACTCTCCAGTGAAGTGCCGCAGCCCGAGTGGCGATGTCCCATAGTGCGGATATTCCGGCGATCCGACAACACATTGGCGCGTCAGCAACTCCATGCTCCACAACAAATCCAGCCAGACGACTGTGGCGCTCGGGTTCAATTGAAGCCGCTCTGCAACGTCTTCGGCGGTCGATGCCCGCTTTAAATGCTCGAAGAGGCCGAGCGCCAGCGCCTGCTCCAAGGCTTGCGTCTGGATCGGAGCAGCAGCGATATTCCAGAATGGCTGCAGAGGGTGCGAGGTATAAAAATGCATACGGTTATTCCTCACATCCGCCATGTCAGGCGCACACCCACCTCACGCGGTGGGCTGTAGACGGTGACAAAGCCGTTCTGATAGCCCACGGCGTCATAGGTCTTGTCTGCCACGTTGTTGGCATATGCGGCGATTTCCCAGTTTCCGTGCTGATAGCCCGCAACCAGGTTCACCAGGCCATAGCCATTACGTCGGTACTGATTGGCCGCATCGAGATACACCTTGCTTGCACCCACGACACTGGCCTGGGCATACCAGCCTGCCGGCGCGTCGTAGCGCAGACCGATGTGGCCGGTCAGTGCAGGCGCAAAGGGGTTTCGGTGGCCGAAGTAGTTGGCCGCGCCATCCTGGAAACGATCAAAAGTGGTGTGGTTCCAGGCTACACCCGCTTTCAATTGCCAGCCCTTGCTCAGCAGATAGTCCAGGTCAAGCTCGACCCCCTTGGACGTGGCCGTGGCCGCACTGGTGATGTAGATGAAGCCTGGGCTTGGCATCTGCATCACCTGCATATTCCTGATGTCCATGAAGTAGGCCGACGCCGAGTAGCGCAGGCGCTTGTCCAAGGCCCAACCCTTAAAGCCGGTTTCGTAGGACCAGTTTTTTTTCTGGCTCGAAGGCGGCATAGTCGGACGCCGCAGACAGGGCATTGAACCCACCGGTCCGGATGCCACGGCTTGCACTGACGTACCACTGATGCTCTGGAGAAAACTGATATTGCAGCGCCAGCTTGGGCGAGAAGTGGGTCCAGTCCAGGTCCTTGCGCGCCGTGCCCTGGGGGGCGATCTCTATCTTGCTGCGCTCCAGTCGCGCGCCGGCAGACAAACTCCATGCGTCAGAAAACGGCAGGTTCCAGTGCGTGAACACGGCCAGCGTCCGACTTTTCTGATCGGCACGCAGGTCCTCCACCCGCATCATCCGGCGACCGACATTGTGTAGATCGGTGTCATTGTGATCGGCGTAGACGCCCGCAAGCCAGTCCGCTGCGCCCAGCTGGCCTTCCAATCGAAATTCCTGTGAGAACATGCGCAGCCGATGGTCACGGCGGATATGGGTGATGTCGGCCGGCATGAAATCCGTGTCCTGCTGGATGTCATCGGTGAAATCACTCCACGCCGTGATCGAACGCAGGCGCAGCCCACTGGAGAAAGCGTGAGACGCATCGAGCGCCAGCGACTGGCCTTTCGAGCGATTCCAACTGTTGGTTCCAGAAGCAATATGTTCCCGCGCTGCTGCCGGAGCACCCCACAAGGCCGCGCCATCGTCGTAATCCTGCCTTGCATAGCGCAAGACCGCATCCGTCGCAGCGCTGGGTGTCCAGCGCAAGCCAAGTTTCAGGTTTCCACGCTCCCGGTCATCCGCCTTGCCACCGGTGTAGGTGTTGGTGATGAAGCCATCCTGCTTCAGCCACGAACCCGAAATACTGACGTACAACGTATCCTCCACCAGAGGGCGACTCAGCGAGAACCGCAGGCCACGCTTGTTGCGACTGCCGATATCGGCCGAGACCCTGGCACGCGGCGTGTTGTCCATCGGCAGACTGTGGATTGCGATCACCCCGGCTTCGGCATTGCGACCGTAGAGTGTGGATTGCGGCCCCCGCAGCACCTCGATCCGATCCACATCCAGCATCGCATCTTCGAAGCCCTGCGCGGTATGTACCGGCACACTATCGACCAGCAGCAGTGTCGACGTGGAGAATGTATTGAAGTTGGCCGTCAAACCGCGCATGACGGGCGCATTCAGCCCGGCCTGTCCGAAGGGCTGGAACGACAGCCCCGGTATCCGCCCCTCCAATTGCTCCATGCCCGTGACCTGCGACTGCTCCAGCTCCAAGCCGTCGATCACTGCCACGCTGGCAGCTACCTTCTCCAACGGTCGCTCAGTCTTGTCAGCAGTCACAGTGACTGCGGGCAATTCAGCGACGGCGCTGCAAATAGCGGATTCGGGCAGGTTTTGCGCACTTGTAACTACAGGCAGTGCGAGCATTGGCAAGGTAAGCAGGAGCGCGCGATTCAACGCGCTGTGAGAGTGGTTCATGTGGTGGCCAAGGAGAAAAGGGATGACGAATCCAGCGCAAAACGCCTGAAGCCACTATAATTTTTATTTGCGAATGACTATCATTCAATATTTAGGCGATCCGGATTTTTCCTTTGGCATTTCGGAGCGGACCCAATTTGCTGGAAGGAGAGAATCGAAACCGAGGTGGAGATATGGCCTACCGATTCAATGCCGCAGACATCGACGCACCTTCTCGCCTTGGCCAAGGCATCTGGCTGCGTTCGCAACTGCCTGATGAGCTTGGCGATTGCACAACCGACATGTGCCACCTGGACGACGGTCTGGCATTGGCCTATACCCACTATCGTCCAAGCCACGACCTGCTGGAATGCAGCAACATGGAAAGGGACGGTCGATCTCTGACCACCACCATTGCGCTGGAAGGCGAATCCAGCACCATCGGTGTCGATGGTCAGCGTTTCGATTTCATTGCGGGCCACAGCACCATGGCAGCCTTCTCCAGCGTCCGTGGAGAGCGGCATTTCCCTGCCAATCGGCCCATTCGCCAATTGCGCCTCATCGCAAGCGAACCATTGCTGCGACGCTATCGTCTGGAACATCTGATGGATGGTGTGCGCAACGACCATACGGCCCGAAACCTGCATTTCGGCCTGCACAGTGGAGCGACACGACAGTTGGCCCAGTCACTGGTGCATCTGCATGGCAGTGACGCTGGTGTGCTCGATCTGCATATCGCCGCGCTGAGTCTTCTTGCAGAACAAACCCGAATCTTCCGGCTGCCAATCACCACCACCGGCAAGTTACGCGAGAATGACCAGACACGAATACTGCATGCCCGCGACATCATGGTGCGCGAATTTGCCCGGCCTCTGACCATCGCCTGGCTGTGCACCACCGTCGGCACCAATGAATTCAAGCTCAAGCAGGGCTTCCGCGAGCTGTTTGGTACCAGCCCACACCGCATGCTCATCGACATCCGCATGCAAAAAGCCTGGGACCTACTGGAAAGCGGCCTGCATGTGTCCACCGTCGCCTACCAGGTCGGCTATCAGCACCTGTCCAGCTTCAGTGCCGCCTTTGAACGTTACTACAGCCGCACACCGAAATCAGTGGCCAATCCGCCATGAGCACTGAAACACCCACCCTCTCTGCCGTGCCCTCGACCCTACGGATTCCGCTCGCGGCAAGAGCATATGGCGGCACTCTGTTTCCGCACATGGCGGTAGATGATCGCAACGCTGCACACGCGCTGGCGCGTATGTGCGACAACGGCCAACAATGGCTGCGCGATCGTCAGAGCGTCTACGGCACATTGGCACGCACCCAGCGTTTTCGCGATCAGGCCCGCGAATTCCTGACCCGCCACCCCGATGCGCATGTGGTCAACCTGGGCTGCGGTCTAAGCGATTACCTGCAATGGATCGACAACGGCCAGATGTGCATGACCGATGCCGATCTGCCCGAAGTCATGGCGATCCGCCGCAAGATCCTGCCCAAAAGCAACGAGCGCCACGCATTGGCGGAACTGGACCTTGCTTCCACTGATTGGTGGGACCGCCTCGGCCTGCCCGCCAGCCGCGATGCCGATCCGGTGTTGCTGATGAGCGAAGGCGTGTTCATGTACCTGGAGCCAACCACCGTGAATACCGTGCTCGCCACCTTCGGCGAGCGTGCCCCGGCCGGTTCGATCTTCACCTTTGACGTCATGTGCTGGCTCGTGATCGGCCGCGCCAAGCATCACACCTCGGTCAAGCATACTGCCGCTGAGTTCAATTGGGGCCCGCGCAAGCTGGCTGATCTCACCGCACCGCATTCCCGTCTGTCGCTGCAATCCGAAGCACAAGTGATGGGCAGTTACAACCTGTTTTACAAACTGCTGCAGCCGGCATTCAAGGTACTAACCGGAGTTCCTTTCTATGCGGTGTATACGCTGGTTGCAGGCACGTAATCGGCGCTGTTGCATAACCTGGCATGAGGATAAGTCCCCACTTACCCCAGGGGCGGTTATGCCACGCGCACAGTCTCGGGCGCTGCCAGGCTGGTAAACCTGTTGAGGATGGACGCACGGACCTGTAGCTCCGTGACCTGTCTATCGAAGTCTCGGGCCATCACCCGCTCACCCATCCGCTCGAAGCAGCCCATCTTGGCTTCCACCAGGCTGCGGCGCTGGTAAGCGCTCCATTTCTTCCAGATCGTGCGCCCGAGCTTGCGCGTCGTTCTCAGGAACTTGTTGCGGGCCTGTGCTCCCGCTCTGGCATCGGTCCACGGCTTCGCATTGCGGCGCGTCCGGATGATCGCTGCGGCTTGCCGACCGGCGATAGCCTCGTGGCAAGCTTTGGTGTCATAGGCTCCCGAGCACACGGGCCGTCAGGTGGCATCCGGGCCAGTAGTTCCGGCAGCATGGGCGCATCGCCAATGGCGTTGTCCGTGATTTCGATGGTGCGGATCTCTAGCGTCTGTACATCAATACCCAGGTGAACCTTGCGCCACTGTCGCCGATAGTCAGCGCCATGCTTCTCGGTCTTCCACTCCCCTTCGCCCAGCAGCTTCACGCCGGTACCATCGATCAGCAGGTGCTGGCCCGTCTTGTTGGGACGTGCGGGGATGGTCACGCTCAAGGTCTTCTGGCGACTACACAAGGTGCTGTAATCGGGTTCAGCCCAATCAAGCCAGACTCTCAGCAAGGCCTGTCGTTTGTCGTAGCCCTAGACCGAACATGCACTTGAGCGTCAGGCAGAACTGGATCGCCGCCTCGCTGAATACAGCCGGCCGTGCGGTACTTCGCCCGCGGTGGCTTGCTCATGGGCTGCCAGGTCGCGCGGTCTCGCATGCATGCCTCAGCCGATTTATGCAACAAGGCCCTTTGATCGCCGGATGACTGCGAATGCCGCCCCGGCAGCTGGAAGTCTTGTTGTAGAGTCACTCAACTTTGAAGCAGGTAGCCAGACTCCCGACCTTGCCTGCCGTTGTGATGCACCACCCCCAGCTTGCTCAACTGGGCCACCACCTGCATGACGGTTCCCACACTGACTGGGGTTCCCCGCAGATATAGCTGACGATAGATCTCGTCTCTGCTCAGCGCATCGGGAGCGGAACTCTGCAGGACCTGCAGCACGCCAATTCTGGCCACGGTTGGACGTAGCCCTGCTGCCCTCAACCGTTGCATTACGCTCAGGCCCCTCAACTCTCGGGCCCTTCCGGCAATCGCCTCCAGCCTCCTCCCAAGGCCTTGTAAAGCGCGATGCTTGCCTGAAGGCGCTCCTGTCGTATTTGAACTGCCAGGTCTCGGCTCTGATAGGCCACACGCTGCACATCCAGCAAGGTCTGCAAGTTGTCCGCCCCGGCCTTGTATCGGCTTTCCGCCAGCGAAAGAGCCCTCTGGGCCTGAGCCACTTCCTGCGCCTGAACCACCGCCTGTCTTTCTGCGCCGTCAACCGCATTCAATGCAGTTTGAACATCATTGAAGGCTTGCAGAATGGCCTTGCGGTAGCCGATCACAAGCTCCTGCTTTTGCGCTGCAGCCAGTTCCCGGTTCGACGCAAGTCGCCCTGCATCAAAGATCGGAGCCAGAATTCCCGCTGCCAGAGAAGACAGGGGATTCTCCAACAGCCTGCTGAACTTTTCGCTCTCGGAGCTCAGGCCCGCGGTCAGCGTCACGCGGGGCAGCATGGCTGCTCTGGCAGCGGCAAGATTCGCATCCGCCGCGAGCAGTTGAGCCTCCGCTTTCGCCACATCCGGCCTGCGTGTTATCAGATCCGCAGGCGTACCCTGGCGAACGCCTGGAATCGCCAGATTCGAAAGACTGGTCTCGCCCACAAGATCCATAGTCCATTGCCCCGACAGCAATGCCAGCACCGCGTGTGCGTCTGCAATCTGTTTTCGGAGCAAGGCCACAACACGCTGCTGTGCAGCAACCTGGCCACGCTGCTGAGCCAGCTCCACGGAGGTCGCTGCCCCATAACGGGCTCTGGACTCGACCAGCTTCAAGAGCCGCTCGGAAATCTCCAGGTTGAGCCGGGCAATCTCAGCGCGCTCGCGCAAGCCCACACACTGGAGCCAGGCCTGGGCGACTGAGGCAGTGACCGTCAGACGCACTGTCTCGCGGTCGAAGACACTGGCCTGTCTGCCCGACTCGGCCGCATCCCTCAAGGCGCGCTGACGCCCCCAGAAATCCAGCTCGTAGCTACTCGACAGACCCACTCGCCAAGTGCTGGCGTCTCTTTCCGTATGACTGTCCATCGCTGCAGATCTTGTGGCCCCGAAATCTGCGTTCAAATCCGGTACCAGGGCCGCACGTGCATAAGTTGCCCGGGCATCCGCCTGCTGCACTCTCGCGACGGCAGCCGCCACATCCAGACTTTGAGTCCGGGCTTGCTCAACCAGTGCGCTGAGCTCCGGGCTGCCAAAACCGTGCCACCAACTGGCGCTGACTTGTTCGTTTTCTCCCCCCTGCTCCTGCGCCCAGGCATGAGGAATATCGAGAGACATTCCCCGGGTCTCGTTACTGGATTGCGTTGTCGCGCATCCAGCCAGAGCAAGAGCCGCCAGCACTGCGTTCCATTTGTACATGCCTACTCTCCCGCCAATGCTCGCACGGGCTCCAGACGCGCCGCCGTCCTGGCAGGCATGAAGCCAAAAACCAGACCAGTGAGCACCGCACAGGCAAATGCCCCCAACATGGCTTTCACCGAAAAAATCACAGGTACGCCCGAGACAAGAAGCGTCATTCCGATGCCCAGCCCCGCAAGCAGACCGACGCCCCCACCCACGATGGTCACCATGCTGGCCTCCGTCAGGAACTGGCGCAGGATGTCACGCTGGCGAGCCCCCACTGCCATGCGAATGCCAATCTCCCTGGTCCGCTCGCGCACCGTCATCAGCATCACGTTCATGACTCCGATACCACCGACCACCAGTGAAACTGCCGCAATCAGCCCCAGCATCACGGCCATGCTCTGGCGAGTTGCTGCTTCAGCCTGAATACGAGCTGCTGCATTGCCGATGCCGAAGTCCTCCCGCCCCCCGTGCCGCGCCAGCAGAAGGCTGCGGATCGATTCCTCGGCTTCATGGACCTGCTCCGAGGAGCTGGCCTCCACGACCACGTAATCGGGCTGTGTCTGCGCTTGATAGACTCTCGCACGCCCCGACTGATAGGGAATGAAGACCATGTCGTCATAGTCCTGGGCGCCGGAGTCAGCCCCACGCTCGCTCATGACGCCGATGACTTCGAACGCCGAGTTCCCGATGATCAGCTGCAGCCCCAATGGATTGGCCACCTCTGGGAAAAAATGCTGGTGCGCCTTGTGCCCTATCACCACCAGCGGAGCCAGATCTCGGTCCTCCACATCCGTGAAGTAGCGCCCCTGGGCCACCCTCCAGTGGTGAACCAGCGGCATCTCCTCGCTGGCTGCAAACACATAGATCTGCTTGTCGGCCTTGCCATAGCGCACCGTGACAGGGTCTCCGATGACGGGCATGACTCTGCGTATCGCCGGCAACTCCCGCATGGCGGCCAGATCGTCTTCGGTGATCTGGCCCGCGGGTCCACCGCTGGCCGGTGGTTTGCTGCCCATATAGAGAATGGCTGTTCCCATGGTGCCCATCTGCTCGACCACTTTGCGCCGTGCGCCTTCACCGATGGCCAGCATGACGATCACCGAGGCCACACCGATCACGATGCCCAGCAAGGTCAGGCTGGTGCGTACCCGGTTCATGCGCATGCCGCGCCAGGCACTGCGTGCAGCTTCGGAAATCTCAGCCACCCAGGATATTGCCGATGTTGCGGTATTGCGCTGCGGGGTCAGCGGAGGAACCTCTGCTCGGCTTTGAATGCCATCGGGAGCACTGTCATTGACGACACGTCCATCGCTGATTTCGATGACACGCCTTGCCTGAGCCGCAACGTCGCGATCATGCGTAATCACAATGATGGTGTGTCCCGCATCGGCCAGCTCGCGCAGCAAAGCCATCACCTCGGCGCCGCTATGCGAGTCAAGAGCCCCTGTCGGCTCGTCGGCCAGGATGATGTGGCCGCCGTTCATCAACGCCCGTGCAATGGACACGCGCTGCTGCTGACCGCCCGACAGCTGATTGGGGCGATTGCCCAGGCGCGACCCCAGCCCCAGACGCTCGAGCAGGAGCTGGGCTCTTTGCACCCGCTGCTCCTTGGCCAGGCCTGCATAAATCGCAGGCATCTGCACATTCTCCGAGGCACTTTCACTGGGAATCAGGTGATAGCCCTGAAACACGAAACCGAAGGCTTCGCGACGCAGCCAGGCCAGGGCGTCCGAGTCCAGCGTGGACACATCCTTACCTTGAAACCGATAGCAACCCTCGCTCGGTTTATCAAGGCAACCCAGGATATTCATCAAGGTGGACTTGCCCGAACCGGAGCTGCCGACGACGGCCACATACTCACCCGCGCGAATATCCAGATCAATGCCGTGCAACACGGTCACCGACGGCTGCTCGCCCACTCCGCCATAGTGCTTGCGAATGCCACGCAGCGAAATCAGCGGATCCTGCTCCATCGCACTCACCATTGCAACCACCGCAGACCGCCAGGAATCAGGGTTTCGCCGACGATGACCCGCTCGCCCTCAGCCACGCCGTCAAGCACCTGCACCTGATGGCGACTTCGTACTCCGAGCTTCACGTTTCGCTGCTCAGGCTGCCGTTTGGCTGTCAGCACCCGAACGCTCTGCGATTGCTGATCTTTCTCAGACTGAAGAGCTGTCAATGGAACCGTCAAGGCCTGCTCGGCGCTACCGGTGACAAAGACCACCTGGGCCGTCATCTGCGGCAGCAGTTCCGCATCCTTGTTATCCACGTCGAACAATGCCGTATAGGTCACGGCCTTGGTGGCCGCCGCAGGCGCCGCCGCATTGCCTGCTGCGGAGGCAACGCTTGCCGGCGGCGCAGGCAGCACCTGCCGCACTCGGCTGTTCCACCGACGCGCCTGTTCCTGACCTGCACTCCCCAGAGTCGTGAAATAAACGGGCATGTCCGCTCTCACACGCCGCACGTCGGCTTCCGACACATCCGTCCAGACCGTCATGGCAGTCAGATCTGCGATACGCAAAATATTGGGCGTCTGATAGGTCGCATTCAAGGTCTGCCCTTCACGCGCATCGACGGACACCACCGTACCGGACATCGGTGCATAGATGCGGGTATAGCCCAGACGCGCTTCGTCAGCCTTGAGGCTGGCCTGTGTTTGCTGCATCTGAGCCTTGAGATGGTCGATGCGCGCCGCAGCCCCGGCGACCTGGGCCTCGGCAATCTGCACATCCTCCTGCCTTGTAGCCTCTTCGGCGGCCAGTTGCTGCTGTCGTTTCAACTGCTGACCGGCCAGCTTCAGCTGCGCCTGCTGCTCCGCGATCTGGGCTCGCAGGCTCGCCAGCGATGCTCTGCCTGCATCCACCGTGGCGCGCTGCACGCTGGGGTCGATCTCCACCAGCAATGCGCCTTTCTCGACCCTGGCTCCTGGACTGACCAGCAAACGGGTGATCTGACCCGAGACCTGCGCCCCTACATCCACATAGGTTCTGGGCTGCAAAGTACCGATGGCAGTGACGGTGGACTCCACATCGCCGCGCTGCACCGCAACACTTTGGTACTCGACCCTGGGCCGACTCCCCCACCACAAGGCAATACCTCCAGCACAGACCAGCAGCAGCCCGAGGCTGCCCCAGCGTTTGATTTGTCCCACCGTCATGAACGTTGCACTTTCCAGAAAACAATTCGCAGTCGCTGCTGAAACCCATGGCCACGGTATGAGTTGGAGCGATTGAAGATCAGAAGCCTTGCGGGCTTCAAGGGATCCGTCACCAGAGGCAGCTGACGCCCCCCAGCAGCGCCGTCATGGCGGCCGCCACCGCTAGGTGTCGAGCCGACCAGGAAAGCCCCGCGACCGTCGCGAGAGCCCCCAGACTCCAGAAGCCCAGCACGAGCACGCTGCCAACCGTTGCACTCCACCCACGCATGGCAGGCAGGCAGACGGCCAGCAAAAGCAATGCTCCCAGCACACGCAGCGCCATGCGATGCGCTGTCGGCACCTCGTCCAGAGATGTCAATTGCGCGTAATGGCGGTCCATGGCAAAAGCCAGAGCCGTCATGCCTCCCATCGAAAGAGCAAAGGCCTGCAAGGATGACTGCCACAAGGTCATGACAGGCTCCCTTGCTTAGCGGCACTTGCGTCCGCAGCCGCAGGCAGGTCTTTCGACAATTCACGAGCCGACAATTCACGAGCCATTTGCTTTCGCACGGGCTTCAGGCCCGATGCCTTGCGCATCCAGGCCCAGGCGCCGGCCGCCGCCACTCCGACAGCAAGGGCGAAAAGCTCAACCCCCGCGCTCTCCCAGTCGCCATCGAGAAGGTATGCAGCAAGTTGCTCTCCAGTCGTCAGGAGATTCAGCAAGGGCAACAGAAGACAAAGCACAGCCAGTGCTGCCATCTGATCGCGCCAAGCCAGTGGCGGCGACCTCAGCAGCGCATGTATGAGAGCCAGAATCCACAGCGCAAAGAAGACCACCAGCTCCCATCTGGAGCGTTGCGAGATTTCGACAGGCAGCAAACGATTGGCCCACAAAAATCCCACGCAGGCGATGCCCAGTCCCGCGATGGCCGCCACATTCGCGGCTTCAATCATCCGGTAGACCTTGGAGGTGCTGGAGCCAAACTCCCCCTGATGCCTCCCCCGCCGTTTGACCATGAAGAGAATCGCCCCCGTAGCCATCATGGCGCTTCCGGCCAGCCCGCAAATGAAGTACAGCCACTTCAGCGGCAGCCCGCCATAAGTCGCCATATGCAGCCCGCCGATCACCGATTGCGCGAGTGATGCCGCACCGCCATCCATACCTCCGGGCAAGCGCAACTGCTGCAACTCTCCAGTAGCGGCCGAGAACATGGCCATGCCGCTGCTGGGGCTGAGACGCTTGCTCAGATCGTCGGCATCATTCCAGCCATAGACGCCGATACGCGCAGCCGCATCTCCGGGGTAGTCGATCACCACAGCCCGCACGGGCTGTCCGATCAAGGCCTGCCCGCGCAGCACGAAGGACTCCAGATCCGGTACAGGCATGGCCTGACCCGAACGCTGTGGCTTGCCTGGTTCATTCAGCGCCACCTGGAAAGACTTGACGGCTTCGGCACTGCTGCCGAAGTAGGCCGCAATGCCGGCAGGCATGAAGGTCGCGCAGGATATGGCGATGCCTGTATAGGCGATCATGAACTGGAAAGGAAGCGTCAGCACCGCCACGGCGTTGTGCATGTCCAGCCAGCTTCTCTGCCCTTTGCGAGCGCGGAAGGTGAAGAAGTCCTTGAAGATTCGTCTATGGGTAATCACTCCGCTGACCAGTGCCACCAGCATGGCAAGCGCGGCGATGCCCACAATCCAGAGTCCGAGCTGTCCTGCATGCAGCTGATAGTGGAAGTCCACGAAATGATGGCCACCCGATGTCTGGCGCACCTTGGGAGCTTCAGAGGCATCCATGGCACTTCCGGACTTCGGGTCCAGCTGGGCCGCCGCATACTGTCCCTCGCGATCGAACCAGTAGACACGCAAGTCCCCGCCCCCTTGGGAGTCTGCAGGCCACAGCTCCCACATGTCTGCGCCAGGGTGCTGCCGCTGCATATATGCCATACCCCATTGCAGACGCTGGCGCAGGGAAGACTGCGCTTGCGGCACGGTGCCTGCCTGCCTGGCCTCGGCTTGTTCATGGGCATGATGCTCGGGAGTCATCCAATGGGTGATGGGCTCCTCGAAGACGGCCAGGGTACCCGTCAGAAAAACGGCATACAGCAGCCAGGAGAACCATAAGCCGCACCAGGTGTGCAACCATGCCTGAGCCTGCCGGAAGCTGCCTTTGCCTGCGCCCGATTCCTTCTTTGCCGGCTGCATCAGCGTCCCTTCAGGAAGATCAACGCCGCGGTGCCAAGGAGCATGCCGATCATCACGATGCCCAGCACGCCCCATATCCGCCGTGGCGATGCCGGAGAAAAAGCCCAAATCACGGCAGCCACGTACCAGAGCCAGCTAGACTGCATGCCCCCCAGAATGGTCTCCACACGAGATTGACTCATCGCACCACATAAAACCACCCAGGCACTGGAAACGGCATAACCGCCCAGCACTGCAGCAGCCAGACGCGATCCCAGTCCCCAGTCAGAGCGCAGCCCATCAGATTGCGACATTGCTACGCCCGTCAGAAACGGCCCTTGAGCGACACGGTAACCGTACGCTTTTCGCCGTAAAAGTTGCCGTAACCCGCATAGCCGACCGTGCTGTAGTAAGTCTTGTCAAACAAGTTCCCCACATTCATCGCAAGGCTCCAATCCTTGTTGAATGCATAGGCCACACGAGCCGACCAGACTGCGTAACCCGGGGAAGTGAAGTTGTAAGGTGTCCAGGCTCCGTCATAACGGCCCGTTGCCGGGTTGTAAGCGCTGATGCCCGAAGCCCGGTAGTTCGAGCTCTGCGCCACCACACCTCCGCCCACGCTCCAGCCGCGCAAATCGCCGCTCATGCGATAGTCCGCCCAGGCCTTGAACAGATGGCGCGGCGTGACCGTGCTGAACTGGGCGCTGTCCTTGCGTCTGTCTTCGTTGCTGTTGTAGGTATAGCCCACCGCCAGCTGGAGATTGGGAGTGATTCTCCCCGTCATCTCCAGATCGATGCCCTGGCTCAGCTTGAAGCCGTCGCGGAAGTAGCAGCAACCGCCGCGCCAATCGGTCTGGGGGTAAGCGGGGTCGTAAACGGCCTCGCCTTTTTTATCGGTACGAAACAATGCCGCACTGGCAATCAGATTGGGGGTCAGCTCGCTTTTGACACCCAGCTCGTAGGTACGACCACGCACCGGATCCAGCGGCGTCCCCGGCAGTGGTGCCGAGAACTTTCCGGCCTGGGACTGATAGATCTC
The DNA here is from genome assembly GCF_040187805.1 of Comamonas sp. wu1-DMT. Lineage (NCBI taxonomy): Bacteria > Pseudomonadati > Pseudomonadota > Betaproteobacteria > Burkholderiales > Comamonadaceae > Comamonas > Comamonas sp. wu1-DMT. The sequence goes on along the minus strand of NZ_JBANEM010000032.1, from coordinate 11,635 downwards.
GGCGGTGCTGAAATACAGATTGGTCGACTTGGTCAGCTCATGCATCAGCCCCATATAGGGCACAAAGACATTCGATTCCCGACTCTTTGCCGTGAGAGCACCGTTCATGTCGTGCTGGGTATTGCGATCCTGCAGCACATAGCGTCCGCCCAAAACCACGGACCAGCGCTCCACGGGACGCAGGCGAATAGAGCCATAGAGGCCGCTCTTTTGCGTTTTTGTCTGCGAGCCGCTGGTCCAGTCACCCAGCGGATAACCGGGGTCTTCCGGTGGGATCCGGTTGAAGACGTCGGCCGGCCCCACTCTCGGCCACAGGCTTCGATTGGTATTGCTGTTGTGGTGCTGATCCAGACCCAGTATCACATCGTGGCGCTGACCCAAGGCATCAAAGCTACCCTGCAAATTGATATCGAAGCTGGTTTCACGCTCGCGTGACTTGGCTTGATGGATCCACCAGTCCGCACCCTGCAGCGTGACGGGATCCGGCGAACTTTCGATCTCCGCGCCATTCACGCCCTCATTGAAGCGGGTGTGTCTGAGCTGGGTCTTGAGCAGCCAGTCATTGCCGAGTTGCTGCTCGAGCTTGGCAAAGACCGTGGTGTTCTCGCGATTGATCCAGTTCCAGGGTGCACCAAAGTTGGTATTGCGCGCAAAGCCGATATCGCTGCCATCCGCATAGCGCGGCAGGCTGGCATTGAAGCCCGTGTTTCTGTCTTTCTGATAGCTGGCACCCAGCGTGGCAACCGTGCTGGACGTCAGGTCCATCTCCAGCGCCCCATACAGCATCTGCCGCTTGAGCTTGGATGGGGCTGCCATTTCCTTTCGGTCATGGTTCACGGCCACGAAACGGCCACGCAGAGTTCCGCTTTCGTTCAACGCGCCCGTGGTGTCGAGCTCAGTGCGATAGTTGCTCATGGTTCCGCCGGAAAGCAGAACCTGCGTCTGACGCTTGGCCTGGGGCCTTTTGTAGGTGAAGTTCAGAACCCCACCAGCCTCACCTGCACCAAACAGACCGTCGGCTCCGCGCAGCACACTGACGCTGTCGAACTGCGCCATGTCCAGGCTGCGACTGCCCGAGCGAGAGGAGCTGGCAGCACCGCCATCGAACCGGAAATTGGTGATGTTCATGCCGCGGGACAGATAGGTCGTATCCAGCCAGGTCTCTTCGCGCGTGATCCCGGTGGTGTAGTTCATCACATCATCGAGCGTGCGCATGGCCTGATCGTCCATGCGCTGACGAGTCACCACAGTCACCGACTGCGGAACCTCGCGCAGAGACTGCGCCGCCTTGCCGACCTCGACTCCGCCGGCCACGTAGGAATCACTCGACTCTCCATAGACATTGGGAATGGCCTTTTCCTGCACCGTCACTTCTGCCAGTGTCGAGGCGGCATCCTCTTGTGCATGGCTGAGACCAGGCAGCAGGCAGACCACGCTGACGGCCACAACCGTGGCATGAAGACGAAATGGCAAAACCCCGGCGACGGGGAAAAACGAGCGTTCCAGCATGAGCGTAAAAAACAAGCCTGGGTGTTCTCTTCAGACAAGAAGTGCCGAAGAACGAATGACGCTGTGGCTGGAACGGAGACACCGTATAGGGGCTGGCAGCAAGAAACAGAACGAGAATCAATCTCAATTCCATTTCCGTGAGGATTGTAAAGCTCAGGTAAAAAAAATTGCCACTGTTTTGTAAATCGATAGCGCAGGTCTGCTGCACTGCGACCAGCCACGCGCTGCTGAATCGCTGCTCATCGTCTGGGTTGACGCTATTCACACCTAGGCATCGAGCCCGCTCCAGCAAAGCTGCGGGACGGTTTGGCGGCACACCAGCGCCCCCGCCGGTGTCAGAGTGAAAGCACTCCTGCGAAACCTGGAATTTCTCTGCCGGACCTTGAGCCACTTCGGGCTTTATGGCGCACTCATTGGATACGCGTCGATCAATGGCTGCAGCAAGCCCAATCTGCCGGCTTCTCCTGGGAGCCAGGCGCAGCATTGAAGACAAAGAAAAAGCCCCGGCTGCATAAACAGTCGGGGCTTTTTTATATCTTGGCAGGGGAAGAAGGATTCGAACCTTCGCATGCTGGAATCAAAATCCAGTGCCTTAACCAGCTTGGCGACTCCCCTACAGAGATAGTGATTATAGCCCGGTTTTTCCAGGGTTTCAAAAAACGCCCATCGCCATGCAAAACCACGGCCAGCGAATCAATGCTTTGGTCGGGAGCGTTCAACGCTTGCCAATGCTTTTCGCTGCACCGAATCGCAAAGGCAAGCGACCTCAGCCGCTCATAGTGAACAACGACTATGGATTGCGCTGCAGATAGTCCACGGCCAGCGCGGCCAGTGAACGTGCACCCGTTGGCAGTTGCTTCTCGTCGATGTCGAACAGCGGCGAGTGATTGGGCGGTGCCTTGGTGAAGTCATGGCCTGCCGGCGGCGCACCCAGGAAGTAGAAGAATCCCGGCACCACTTTCTGGAACTCCGAAAAATCCTCGGAACCGCTGACCTTGGGAATCACCATGGCCTTGCCGCCCAGGGCCAGCTTGAGCGCGGGCAGCGAGGCCTCGGTCAGCGCGGCCGGATTGGTGGTGACAGGATAGGCCACAGGGCCGAAGCGCACCTTGGCCTTGGCGCCGCTGGAGGCCGCGATCTGCTCGGCCGTGGCCGTGATTCGCTTGTGCGCTTCCTGGCGCATGTCTTCGTCGAAGGTACGCAGCGTTCCCTGCATCTCGACATTGTCGGGAATGATGTTGTAGCGCGTGCCGCCCTGGATGGAACCAATGGTCAGCACGGCAGGCTCCAGGCTGATGTTGAGCTGGCGGCTGACAACGGTCTGCAGGCCCAGCACCACCTGGCTGGCCGCGACAATGGGATCGACCGCACTCCACGGCGACGAGCCATGGCCGCCCCGGCCCTCGACCTGGATGCTCAGGCTGTCCGAGCCCGCCATCAGCGGCCCGCTGCGGTAGCCCACCATGCCCGAGGGAAGATTGGCCGTGATGTGCAGGCCGTAGATGGCCTGCACATCCTTGAGCACGCCGGCCTCCACCATGGCCTTGGCGCCGAAACTGGGTACATGACCATGAGCATCGGCCTCCACCGGAGCGCCTTCCTCGGCCGGCTGGAAGATGAATTTCACCGTGCCCGGCAGCCTGGCGCGCATGCCGGCCAGCGCCTCGGCCGCGCCCATGAGCATGGCCACGTGGGCATCGTGCCCGCAGGCATGCATGACCGAGACCTGCTTGCCCATGTACTGTGCCTTGGCCTTGGAGGCGAAGGGCAGGCCCGTCTTCTCGGCCACAGGCAGTGCATCCATGTCGGCGCGCAGGGCCACGGTCCTGCCTGGCTGGCCGCCGCGCAGCACCCCCACCACGCCCGTGCCGCCCACGCCGGTCTGCACCTCCATGCCAAGGCGGCGCAGGTGATCGGCCACCAGTTTGGCCGTGCGCACTTCCTGGCCCGACAGCTCTGGATGCTGGTGAATGTCGCGACGCCACTCCACCATCTTGGGCGCCAGCGGCTGAATGGCGGCATCCAGCGCTGCCAGACCCTGGGCATCCAGCCCCTGGGCGCTGGCTGCCAGCGGCAGGCCACAGGCCAGCAAGCCGGCCAGCGCGATGCGCCGCAAGCCTATGCGGGGTGGTGTGGAAAGCTTTGTCTCGGACTGTTTATAAGGCATCTTCGTGACCCTGAAAAATGGCACAAGCAGTCATGCTAAAAGTGAAGCGCCTGTGACAGACACGGCGAAATCGCCATTCGAGGAGTCAGAAACGCCATGCCCCGGACCTTCGTCATCGAGCTGCCCTGCCTGGAGCACAGCGCCACAGGCCACGCCGCGCATCTCGTGGAGATGCTGCGCAGTGCCAACCTTGTTGCCAGCCTGCGCCTGGGCCGGCGCGCACCGCGCTTTGGCTGGCGCTGGGTCGATGACAGGGGCCAGACCCTGCCGGCCATGCCGCACGCGGCCGAAGGCGCTCTGGCCGAAGGGCCGGCGCATGCCGTCTTCGCAAGCACGCTGCATTGCCCCGACATTCCATCCATCCGCGACATCGTCGCCGCGCATCCGGGCCTCACGCAGCGCATCGCCACAGCCTTCGACCAGGGCCTGATCGTGTGCACGCTGGGCAGCGGAGCCTGGTTCGCGGCCGCCAGCGGGCGCTGCGAGGGCCACCGTGTGGCTCTGCCCTGGTATTTCATGGGCGGATTCGGACTGGACTTTACCGGCATAGAACTTGCCGAGGGCCAGTCCTTCGTGGACGACAGGCCCTGGCTCAGCGCCTCCCACCCCGAAGCCCTGGCCCCCATGGCCATCGCACTCACGCGCCATGCCTTCGGCGACGACCTGGCCGCGGCGCTGGCCGCCGTGCTGCAGCCCGATCCCCAGCGCGAACGCGCCACGCGCACCGCCTTGCAGGACCGCCGCATTCCCACCACACGGACCAGCGTGCTGGCCCATGCCATAGCCTGGCTGGAGACGCGCGTGGAGCAGCCCTATGACCTACGGGCGCTGGCGGACGCGGTATCAGCCAGCCCTCGCACCCTGCTGCGCCACTTCCAGCAGGAGTTGGGGCACAGCCCGCTGGACCACCTGCACCGACTGCGCTGCGCGCGGGCTCGGGTGCTGCTCGAGATCACGCTGGAGAGCGTGCCCTCCGTGGCGCTGGCCTGCGGGTATGAGGATGCCTCCGCATTCCGGCGGGTGTTCGTCCGGTATGTGGGAATGACGCCCGCAGCCTATCGGGAAAGGCATACATTGAGGGCGCCGAGGAGGCGGTGGCGCGTCGCCGCCAGCGAGGTTCCGCAGCCTTGACGGCACCGACAAGCTGACGGAGACCTCATCGCACTGTCCCGGGCTTGTTCGGCAGGAGTTCCCACGATGCAGCCATCTCCACTTCGCACCATAGGCGAATGAGGAGATCCCTTTGCGTTCACCTCACCCGGCCGCCGCTCCATTTCCCTTGAGGCCTGCTTCGCCCCCCTGCCGGGGACAAACCAGGCCAAGGAGCCTATTCCACCGTCACCTTGGCTTCACGGATCACTTTCCCCCATTTGGCAGTTTCAGCGGCGATGAAACGATCGCATTCCTCTGGTGTCGATCCTTCGGCAAACGTACCCATGGTCTGCTGCATGCGCTGCGTGATTTCAGGGCTGCGAATGATGCGAGCGACTTCGGCGGACATGCGCTGCACGATCTCCTTGGGCACTCCTGCCGGTGCAATCATTGCTGCCCAGGTGCTGCCCATCAGGTCGGGGATGCCTTGCTCGGCAAATGTCGGTACATCGGGCAAAACCGCCAGTCGCTTGTCGCTGGCCACGCCAATCAGACGAATGCGACCGGCCTTGGCAGGCTGGATCAGATTGGGCGGAGGATCTAGGAACAGCGGGATCTGACCACCCATGAGGTCGGTCAGTGCCGGTGCGGCCCCCTTGTAGGGCACATGAGTCATATCCGTCTTCGTCAGCAACTTCATCAACTCGGTTGTGAGATGCGCGCTGGAGCCGCTTCCCGAGGAGCCAAAGCTGACCTTGCCAGGATGTGCCTTGGCATAGGCAATCAGCTCCCGCGTGGTCTTGAACGGAGCATTGTTAGACACTGCAGCAACCAGAGGCGAGATCCCCATCAGAGACACGCCAACCAGATCCTTGCCAGGGTTGTAGGGCAGCTTGGGATACAGCGTGGTGTTGGCCGCATAAGCGGCAATCACCACTCCGAACGTGTAGCCATCAGGTGCGGACTTGGCCACCTGATCCACACCGATGAGACTGTTCGCACCAGGCTTGTTGTCGATGACGATGGGCTGGCCCAGCGCTTTCTGCAAACCCACTTGCAGCAGACGGGCCATCTGGTCGGTGAAGCCGCCCGCCGTGTAGGGAACGACGATGCGTATGGGCTTGGAGGGCCAGGGGCTCTGGGCCCAGACCGAGGGAGCCAGCATGGCGGCGCCGGCTGCGGCGCTCGATTGAAGAAAGCTGCGGCGAGATGTCGAAGGCATGAATGTCTCTTGGTTCTTGCAAGGATAAAGCGCCGCGCGGCAGCGCGACAGGGAAAGGGAAATACGTCTCAGTATCCGCGGGCCACGTCCACCAGGTTGAGCAAGGGCTCGCCCGCACGCAGGCGGCGCAGATTCTCCAGGCACTGGCGGGCCACGGTGTCGGCCGAGGCCTGGGCCGCGATATGCGGAGTGACAAAGGCCTTGGCGTGCCCCCACACCTTGTTGCCGGGCTGGGGCGGTTCCTCGCGCAGCACATCCAGCGCGGCGCCGGCCAGATGGCCTTCGTCGAGCAGAGCCAGCAGTTCATCCTCGACCACCTGTTCGCCGCGCCCCACATTGATGAAATAGGCGCCACGCGGCAGCAGGGAGAGCGTGCGGCGGTTCAGCAGATCGCGCGTCTCGTGCGTAAGCGGCAAGGCGCAGACCAGAATGTCGCTGCCGGTCAGAAGCTGCTGCAGACCCTCTGCACCGCTGTGGGTAGTCAGGCCGGCAATGTTCTTAGCGCTGCGGCTCCAGCCCGCGACAGGATAGCCCACGGCCTGCATGGCAGCAGCCACGAAGCGACCGACCTCGCCCAGACCCAGAATACCCACGCGGCAGTCGGCGCCGGCGCGCACTGGGCGGCGCAGCCAGTCGCCGGCCTGCTGCTGGCGCGCGAACAGATCCAGCTCGCGCGTATGGCGCAGCGCGGTGCCGACCACATACTGGGCGATCTCGACATGCTGCTGCGGATCGACGGTGCGCGCCACGGGCAGGTCAGCCGGCAGATCGGGCACGGCCAGCAACTTGTCCACACCGGCACTGGGTGCGCACAGCAGCCTGAGCTTCGGATAGGCCGGCAGCACGCCGGGCTTGAGGCTCCAGGCGAGCATGGCTTCGACCTCGGTGGCAGGCGCCTCGTCGCGGTGGGCCCAGACGCGCAGATCGGGTGCCAGCGCACGCAGCGACTCGACGATGGGCGTGCCCATGCTGGGGTGGATGTTGACCAGAATTCCCATTGATTTCTCCATGAATCTGAGCTCTGTTCGCTGCCTGCGAAACGGCAACAGCGCAAGCGAGTGACACCAAGCAAGGGCCGCCCCGCAGCGAGGGTGTCGTCCCCCTCCCGCGAAGCGAGAGAGGGGGAAGGCGCGCAGCGACTCAGGGGGTGTTAGTCCTTATAACTTGGGTCGATGCGGTCCAGGCGGCGCAGCAGGCCCGGCCAGGCCAAGCCCGCGCCTTTGCCCTTGGTGACCTGGCGCGACTGGTTGACCGCGTCGGCAATGATGGCCTGCGGGATGCGCGTCAGCTCGCCGCCACCCGACTGCGCCAAAATCTGGATGCGGCAGGCCGACTCCAGCGTGTACATGGCCAGCACGGCCTCGGCCACGCTGCGGCCGCAGGTCAGCAGCCCGTGATTGCGCAGGATGAGGAAATTGCTGGCACCCAGATCGTCCACCAGGCGCGGCTTTTCGTCATCACGCAGGGCCACGCCCTCGTAGTCATGGTAGGCCAGGCGCACCAGCGGGAAGATGGACTGCTGCGAGATGGGCAGCAGTCCATCCTTTTGAGCCGACACGGCGACGCCGTAGCGTGTATGCGTGTGCAGCACGCACTGCACCTCGGGCCGGCCGTCGTGGATGGCGCTGTGGATGACGAAGCCTGCAGGATTGACGTCGTACTCGCTGTCCATAAGCGGCTGGCCTTCGTGATCGACCTTGACCAGGCTGGATGCCGTGATCTCGTCGAACAGCATGCCGTAGGGGTTGATCAGGAACTGGCCGGGCTGGCCCGGCACGCGCGCCGAAATGTGGGTGAAGATCAGGTCGTCCCAGCCGAAGTGGGCTACCAGCCTATAGGCGGCAGCCAGCTCGACGCGGGTCTGCCACTCTTCGGGCGTCACCTGGCGGCGGACTTCGGACATCGTGGTGTCATGACTCATGGGATAGGTCTCGTGATGGGCATCGTGGAATGGAAGACAGGCTCAGCGTCCCGCCGCGTACTGGTCGCGCAGCTCACGCTTGAGCACTTTGCCGATGGCACTGCGCGGCAGCTCAGCGATGAAGCGCAGGTCGGCCAGGCGCTGGGTCTTGCCGGCTTGCTGGTTGTACCAGCCCATGATCTCCTCGGGCCGGGCCGGCTGGCCCGTGCGCGACACCACATAAGCCACGGGCGTTTCGCCCCATTGATCGGAGGGAACGCCGACCACGACCACATCATCCACGGCCGGGTGGGCGCGCAGCTGAGCCTCCAGGTCGCTGGGATAGATGTTGAAGCCGCCGCTGATGATCATGTCCTTGCGACGGTCGAACAGGGTCAGAAAGCCGTCTGCATCGAATCGGCCCACATCGCCCGTGCGGATGAAGCGCTTGCCCGTGGCATCGAACCATTCAGCCTCGCGTGTCTTGGCGGGCTGACCGTGGTAGCCGGTCATCATGCTGGCCGAATGGCCCACAACCTCGCCGTCCGCGCCGGGAGCGACCTCGCAGCCCTGCTCGTCGATGAGGCGGATGTCATGGCCTTCGGCGGGCTGGCCCACGGTGTGCAGCTTGTCCGGGTGCAGATGGGCTTCGAGGATGCAGGTGCCCCCGCCTTCGGTCATGCCGTAGAACTCGGTGAGACTGCCTGGCCAGCGCGCCACCACATCGGCCTTGAGCTCTGCGCGAAACGGTGCACTGGTGCAGAACTTGGCCTGAAAGCTCGACAGGTCATGCTCGCCGAACTGCGGCAGTGCCATGATGCGCTGGTACTGCACGGGCACCAGCATGGTGTGGGTGACGCGGTGCTGCTGGGCCAGTTGCAGATAGCGTGCCGCGTCGAACTTGGGCATCAGCACCACGCAGCCGCCGCTGCCCAGCGTGGGGAAGAACACCACCAGTGTGGTGTTGGAGTACAGCGGCGTGGCCACTAGCGTCGTACCCTCGGGGCCGTAGCCGTAGACGCCGCCCCGGTTGATATGGGTCCAGCGCATGCCATGCGACTGCACGATGCCCTTGGGAGTCCCCGTGGTGCCCGAGGAATAGATGATGTTGAACGGTGCCTCGGGCGCAAGGCTCACGGCAGCGGGCTGCGCGCCTTCGGGTGCCAGCCAGTCCTCGAAGGCTCTGCCCGGCGCCACGCCGTCCAGCGAGATGCATTGCAGTCCGGTGTCTGCGGGCACCAGGTCCTGAGCCGCCTGGTCGAGGAACAGGTGACGCGCCTGGGCATCGCGCAGCATGGAAGCCAGGCTCTCGGCCGTGGAGGATGGCGCCAGCGGCGCAACCACCACGCCCGCACGCAGCGCGCCCAGGAACAGGGCGGCATAGCACACTGAATTCAACGCACAGATGGCAATGGCCTGGCCCGGCTGCACGCCGTCGCGCTGTAGCGCGGCGGCCACGCGCTCCATGAGGGCGTCGAGCTGGGCATAGCTCAGCGTCTGCTGGTCGTCGCGCAGCGCGGCATGGCCGGGCTGCTGGCACGCATGGCTGCGGATCAGCGCAGCCAGCGTGGTGAAGGGTGCATCGGGCGAAGGCAGGGAAACAGTCATGAGGGGCTCCGTTTCAGGAATTCACGAATCTCAAGCGGACTGCACCTGCGGGCCCCACGGCCCTGCGGGCGCATTGGAGGACAGGCCTATTTGGCAGCCAGGCCCAGGCGATCGATCAGGACCTTGTCCTTGGCGTAGGCCTCGCGCACCCATTGCGCATAGTCGGCACCCGAGCGGTACCAGGCGTCCTGATTGAGCTGCCTGAGCACCTCGACATGGCGCGGATCGTCCATGGCCTTCTTGAAGGCGTCGTGCAGCTTGCGCACCACGGCCGGGTCCATGCCCTTGGGCCCCGCCAGGCCGTAGGGCGAGGTGGAGACCACGCCATAGCCCAGCTCCTTGGCCGTGGGCACGTCGGGCCAGCGCTGGGTGCGCTTTTCACCGAAGGTCATGAGCAGGCGCATCTGGCCGCCATTCACATAGGTGTCCCAGCCCGAGGCATCGCTCTGTGCAGCCACATGGCCGCCCAGCAGGGCCTGCTGCAAGTCGGCGTTGCCCTTGAAAGGCACATGATTGAGAGTGACCTTGGCGTTCTCGGCCAGCTCTTCCATCAGCAGATGCGGCGATGAACCTATGCCCGTGGAGCCGTATTCGATCTTGCCGGGGCTCTTGCGCGCGGCGGCGATGTACTCGTTGAAGCTCTTGTAGGGCGAGTCCGAGCGCACCGTGAAACCGAAGGTATAGCCCGAGACACCGATGATGTAGGTGAAATCGGTGACCGGGTTCCAGGCGGTTTTTTGCATATGTGCCATGCGCAGCATGGACATGGGGAACTGGGTGATGGTGTAGCCGTCGGGCTTGGCGGTGCGCGCCATGGCGCCGGGGCCCAGCGTGCCGCCCGCGCCGGGCTTGTTCTCGACGATGATGGGCTGGCCCAGGTGCTTGCCCGCGATGTCGGCCAGCGTACGCATATGGCGGTCGGTGGGGCCGCCTGCCGGGAATGGCACGATCAGCGTGACCGGCCGCGCGGGATAGTCGCCGGACTGTGCCCAGGCTGATGCGCCGGTGCCTGCGGCAGTCACGAAGGCGGCCGTGGCAAGCACCAGGCTGCGGCGACCAAGGGAAATCTGCATGTTTGTCTCCTGAATCTCTGAACCAGGTGGGGCCGGGGCACATACCTTGTGTGCCGCTCTGGCCGGGGCCCGGACACCGTTGCCCGGGCCGTTGGCACCGCCCTGTTGCGCGGTGCCATGGCAACACTTACATCGTCTTCACCAGCTCAGGCACTGCCTGGAACAGATCGGCTTCCAGCCCGTAATCGGCCACCGAGAAGATCGGTGCCTCCGGGTCCTTGTTGATCGCCACGATCACCTTCGAGTCCTTCATGCCCGCCAGATGCTGGATCGCTCCCGAGATGCCGCAGGCAATGTACAGCTGGGGCGCCACGATCTTGCCCGTCTGGCCCACTTGCAGGTCGTTGGGCGCGTAGCCCGCATCAACGGCCGCACGGCTGGCACCGATGGCCGCACCCAGCTTGTCGGCCAGGGGAGTGATCACTTCGGTGAACTTCTCGGCCGAGCCCAGAGCACGGCCACCGGAGACGATGATCTTGGCTGCCGTCAGCTCGGGACGATCGCTCTTGGTCACTTCGCGGCCCACAAAGGCGCTCTTGCCGCTGTCAGCCACGGCTGCCGCCGTTTCCACGGCCGCCGAGCCGCCAGTGGCAGCTGCTGCGTCAAAGCCGGTGGTACGCACGGTGATGACCTTGACGGCATCGGCGGACTGCACGGTGGCAATGGCGTTGCCCGCATAGATGGGGCGCTCGAAGGTGTCGGCGGAGTCGACCTTGGTGATGTCGCTGATCTGGGCCACGTCCAGCTTGGCGGCCACGCGGGGGGCCACGTTCTTGCCCGAGGCGGTCGAGGGGAACAGGATGTGGCTGTAGTTGCCGGCACCATTTCCAGCAAGTGCCAGCACCTGGGCGGCGACGTTTTCGGCCAGGCCGTCCTTGAGGCTGGCGCCGTCAGCATGGATGACCTTGGAGACTCCGGCGATCTGGGCGGCAGCGGCTGCTGCAGCGGCGGCGCCTTCGCCAACGACCAGCACATGCACATCACCGCCGCAGGCCTTGGCGGCCGTCACGGTGTTCAGGGTCGCGGTCTTGATCGAAGCGTTGTCGTGTTCTGCAATAACGAGA
>NZ_JBANEM010000031.1:0-46649 GCF_040187805.1 Comamonas sp. wu1-DMT | reverse complement strand
CAAGCTCGTCATACGGCGTACCTTTTTGGCGCAACACATCGCGCACTGGCATGCCCATGGCCTGGATCAGGCCCGCCAGCGTGGCGCGATCAGGAGGCGCCTTGAGATATTCGATGACCATGGGTTCCACCCCACTATTGCGGATCAGGGCCAGGACGTTGCGGGAGGTGCCGCAAGAAGGGTTGTGGTAAATCGTGATGTCGCTCATAACACAAGATTTCCGTTGCAAAGATTCATGGCGCCACGCTGAGCCGCAAGGCCAGGGCGGCAAGGGTAATGAGCAGCACGGGCATGGTCAGCACCGCACCGACTTTGAAGTAGTAGCCCCAGCCAATCGTTGTGCCTTTCTTGGCGAGCACATGCAGCCAAAGGAGCGTGGCCAGGCTGCCAATCGGCGTGATCTTGGGACCCAGATCGCAGCCAATCACATTGGCGTACACCATGGCTTCCTTGACTGCCCCTGTGGCCGTGGATGCATCGATGGACAAGGCTCCGATCAGGACCGTGGGCATGTTGTTCATGATGGAAGACAGCACCGCAGACAGCACGCCTGTGCCCAGTGAAGCGGTCCACACGCCACCGGCTGCAAACTGGTTCAGCAACATGGCGATGTAATCCGTAAGGCCCGCGTTGCGCAGCCCATAGACCACCAGATACATCCCCAGCGAGAACACCACGATCTGCCACGGAGCACCATGAAGTACTTTCCTGGTGCTGATGACATGACCACGCGCAGCCACCGCCAGCAAGATCGCAGCCCCCACGGCGGCCACGGCGCTGACAGGGACGCCCAGGGGCTCCAGCGCGAAGAAGCCGACCAGCAGCAAGACCAACACGACCCAGCCAGCCTGGAAGGTGGCCAGATCCTTGATTGCAGCCGATGGCGACTTGAGCTGGGCCACGTCGTAAGTGGCAGGAATATCGCGTCGGAAAAACAGCAGCAATACACCCAAGCTCGCCAGGACCGAGGCAATATTGACGGGAACCATCACCGATGCGTAGTCATTGAAGCCGATCTTGAAAAAATCGGCGGAGACAATATTCACCAGATTGGAGACGATCAGCGGCAAGCTCGCAGTGTCGGCAATAAACCCGGCGGCCATTACGAACGCTAGCGTTGCCGCCGTAGAGAAGCCCAGTGCCACCAGCATGGCCATCACGATGGGCGTGAGAATCAAGGCGGCTCCGTCATTGGCGAACAGGGCCGAAACGGCAGCACCCAGCAGCACGATGAAGGCAAACAGTTTGACTCCGCTGCCGCCACCCCAGCGGGCAAAGTGCAATGCAGCCCACTCGAAGAAACCGGCCTCATCGAGCAGAAGGCTGATGATGATGACGGCGACAAAGGTAGCCGTGGCATTCCAGACGATATGCCAGACCACTGGAATATCAGCTAAGTGCACGACTCCCAGCAACAGTGCGATACCTGCCCCAATAGAGGCGCTCCAGCCAATGCCAAGGCCGCGCGGCTGCCAGATGACCAGCGTCAAGGTGAAAATGAAAATCAGGATGGCCGTCAACATGACGTATAGGTCCTAGAAAAAGCTATAAGTCGGCATCAGTCGCCCACCGCGTGCGGGCGTCAGTGAAGCCTGGTGCTGCAATCCAGACTCTGGATCTGGATCGCAATTGCAGTAACGGGATTTAGTGCGAAGAGAGTTCACGCGCCGTGGACTGGAGTACTGCCTGCTCCAGCTTTTGCGCTGGCAGGTTCACCAATAGCTCCAGGCGACGACGAATCATGTGCATCGTCTGCCGGAAGGCTTCCAGCTTTGCTTCGTCAGAGGCCTCGCCTTCCGAGGGGTCCGGGTAGCCCCAATGCGCTGTGGCGGGATGACCAGGCCAAAACGGACACACTTCACCAGCCGCGTTGTCGCATACGGTGATGATCAGATCCATATGCGGCGCACCAGGCACAGCAAATTCGTCCCAGCTCTTGCTGCGCAAGCCCTCGACCGAGACACCGGCCTTTTGCAGCACCTGCAGCCCAAGCGGATTGGGTTGCTGATTCTCGCGGGGGCTGCTGCCCGCCGAATAGGCTTTAAAACGGCCTTGGCCCATATCGTTGAGCAAGGCCTCAGCCAAGATGCTGCGTGCCGAATTGTGGGTGCACAGGAACAGGACGTTCAGGGGAGCTTTGTTGTCAGACATGGTTTTAGCAGCGGGACTTAGGGATGGGAAAAGGTTGCAGCGACGCTTAGCACTCGCACGACGCAACGGCGTCATCGGTACAAACCGCGCCCTGGCAGCAGTTCTCGGTGAGATATGCCAACAGATCGTTCATCACGGGAAAGGCCGCGCGATAGAGCACGTTTCGGCCCTGCCGCTCCTGGGTGACCAGGTCGGCATGAAACAGCTCTTTCAAATGAAAGGACAGCGCGTTCGGCGCGATGCCGAGCCGCTCAGCTAAGGCACTAGGTGTCAGGCCTTCAGGTCCAGCCACAACAAGGGCGCGAAATACGCGCAATCGGGCCTCATGGGCCAGAGCGGAGAGTGAGCGAATGACTTTTGCTTCTTGCATGAGTTGATAATACATCAATTATTGAATTGATGTATAGAGCTATGAGCAAAGTCGACCCCTCCATAAATGCAGCTTATGGCGAAAGGGGCCGAATCAGTGATTTCGTAGACACTGGCCGCTAATTCAGTTGAGGCGATTCGACTTACTCAACCGCAGCGCGTTGAAGATCACAGATGCTGAACTTAAGCTCATTGCTAACGCTGCGATCATTGGCGAAAGAAGCCACCCAGTGAACGGGTACAGAACTCCCGCAGCAATCGGCACACCAATTCCGTTGTATATAAAGGCAAATAGTAAGTTCTGCCGCATGTTGCGCACTGTGTCAGTTGAGATTTCACGCGACTGGGCAATGCCACGCAAATCACCCTTGACCAGCGTGATCTGACCGCTGTTCATTGCTACGTCGGTCCCTGTTCCCATGGCTACACCTACATCAGCTTTTGCCAAGGCCGGCGCATCGTTGATACCGTCACCAGCCATGGCAATCACATGGCCTTCACTTTGCAATCGCTCCACGAGAGCAAGCTTGTCAGCGGGCTTCACTTCGCCATGTACTTCATCAATACCAAGCTTGGCACCGACAGCCCTAGCTGTAGTCAAGCCATCTCCGGTCGCCATGACAATTCGCAAGCCGCTTGCATGAAGCGTTTGGATGGCATCCAGAGTGCTAGCTTTGATAGGGTCTGTTACCGCCAGAATGCCCGCGAACTTCCCATCAGCCGCTAAATGCATGATGCTTGCGCCCTCTCCTCGCAGGCGTTCTCCGTCCGCTTGCAAGGAAGATACAGAAACGCCTTCTTGAGCCATCAATGTGGTGTTGCCTAATGCCAAGCGCCGCCCCTCAACGGTTCCACGTACACCAATACCGCTGGCGGAATCGAAGTCCACTGGTTTAGCGAGTTGCAAGCCTTGTTCACGTGCAGCTCGGACGATGGCATCCGCAAGCGGATGCTCGCTACCCTGATCCAAGCTAGCGGCAAGCCTCAAAACTTCGTCAGCGGTGAAATCTGCAGTAGGAATCGCTTTATCGAACGCAGGCCGACCTTCTGTAAGGGTGCCCGTTTTATCTACGATGAGCGTATCCACTTCACGCATTTTTTCTATGGCGCCCGCGTCACGGAACAAAACGCCTTGCTCTGCAGCGCGCCCTGTGGCCACCATTACTGACATGGGTGTGGCCAAACCTAGCGCACATGGGCAGGCGATGATGAGTACCGCGACGGCATTGATCAACCCAAACACCCAACTGGGCTCTGGGCCAAAAATTCCCCAGACGAAGAAGGTCACTACAGCAACTAGCACGACAACCAGAACGAACTTTCCAGCCACTACGTCGGCCATTCGCTGCATCGGTGCCTTAGACCGTTGGGCCGATGCAACCATCTGAACTATCTGGGAGAGCATGGTGGCAGTGCCCACCTTTTCTGACCTCATGACCAGAGCTCCACTCGTATTGAGTGTGGCGCCGATCAGTTTGTCGTCAACGCGCTTTGTCACAGGTATTGGCTCGCCCGTGAGCATCGATTCATCAACGGCGCTTTGACCTTCCGTGACAATGCCATCCACGGGTACTTTCTCGCCTGGACGTACGCGCAGCAGGTCTCCGACATGCACGTGGCTGAGGGGAACATCTTCCTCACTGCCATCTGCATTGATACGCCTTGCCGTCTTAGGAGCTAGGCTAAGCAATGATTTGATAGCGGCCGAGGTCTGAGAGCGAGCCTTCAGCTCAATGATCTGCCCCAACATGGTCAAAGAAATGATGACCACCGCTGCCTCGAAATAAACAGCTACACGGCCCATGGATACGAACGAGTCGGGAAACACACCAGGTGCCAGCGTCGCTACGAGGCTGTAGACAAAGGCGGCTCCCGATCCCAAGCTGATCAACGTCCACATGTTCGGACTGCGGTGGATGATTGACTGCCAGCCTCGAACAAAAAAGGGCCAGCCCGTCCATAGCACCACGGGCAGGGAAAGAGTCAACTCGACCCATGTTTGGGTCTGCATAGTGAACCAGCCGAACTTGTGTCCGAACATGGCCAGAGTGGTAACAATCAGGGTGAGTGGTAGCGTCCACCAGAATCGCCGTTGAAAGTCTTGCAACTCGCTGTTGTCCTCTTCTCCAACCGGGATCAGTGGCTCCAGAGTCATTCCGCATTTAGGGCAGTTTCCGGGATGATCTTGCCGGACCTCCGGATGCATCGGGCAGGTATAGATCGCTCCGGCGGGAACCACGCCCGAGTCATCAAACGATTTCTGATCTGAATGACTTGCAGCCACATGAGCATGTTCGTGCGAGCTGAGCAACTGGGCCTCAGGCACTAAATGCATTTGGCATTTAGGACAACGCCCCGGATGATCTTGATGGACTTCAGGATGCATTGGGCATACATAGACTGAGCCCTCTACTGCGTGATCCGCCTGCCCGCTACTCGATATGAATTGCGCAGGGGCATGAGCAAATTTTTGCTGGCAATCGGCACTACAGAAGCGATAGGTCCGTCCCTCGTGAACTATCTGATGAGGCGACTGTAGAGAGACAGTCATGCCGCAAACAGGATCCTTCAAAGGCTCAGCCTCAGTCATGGTGTTTTCCAACTCAACTGACTCTGAAGAAGATCGATGCTGATGATGATGCATGCCGATGGCCCTTCACGATGTTGGATCGATTCTTGGCCCTTACACCATGTGAATGTCAAGCCAGAATCTGCTCGAAAAACAACTCTATCCACCTATTCTGAGATAGCGCAATCAGAGTTCGCTGCTTGTGGCCATCTCAATTTAAGAAATAGTTCTTTGTTGAGATGGCCTTTGTCTGACTACATGACGCGGACGCCATCCAAGCATGAATCGACGGAAGCGTTTTACCCTTCCTATCAGTGTCTACGTCTGCTTAGAGCAGCTCCGCTTCTGCTGTCGGTGGTTGATCTCGGAGGATCAAATTCCTTTTGGGGAAAGAATCCCTAGCCAAGCCACACTCGCCAAAACCAGAACTGCAAGTGTTGTCTCCATGAACAGGCTCTGGCGTAGCTTAGCGACTGCTTGCGCGCGATTCCCTGAGCCCAATGATGCCTCCAGACTTGGACTAAGCCGGAACCGATTTGCAGCTGCCAAAGCAAGCATTCCGAGAACCAGCACTAGCTTGCCTAGCAGCAACTGACCATAGAGTGTCGAAACAAGCGGATCAAGCGAAGGCCCTGCGATCAATACATAGTTGACTACACCACTGGCCGCAAGAACGAAAACGATCAGCGTTCCGACATGGGCAAAGCCGTTTGATGTGCGGCTCAATATGGCGACAGTGTCCTGTGTCGCATTTGCCCTACTTGTGGCTAAGATCAAAAAAGCAAGCAACGCGCCGACCCATGCACCTGCTGCCCAGAGGTGGGAGATGTCTGAAGCAAGGTGGATGTATCCACGCATTCCGTCGTCCATCGCTCCATGACCAGCCCAGGCCAGTGTCGCCAGCGCTACACCGCTAGATACGGACATGGCAACGAAGCGAAACGTTGGATTGAACTTCACTAGGGCAATCAAGATGCAAAGCGCTAGCGCAAGAATACGAATGCACCAAGCAAGGCCCATGTGAGTGCCGGTGATGAGCATCTCGAAGATATGCGTTGACAACTCGGAGTAAGTTTGCGCACCGGACATGGCCTTGGCAAGGACTGTCATGCCAATCACTGACAGTCCAATCCCGATTACTGCACATACACCAACGCAAACGCGATAGCGACGCGCAATTGCCAAGGATCGCTCGTCATGGCCAAGGGCATAGACGCCGAACACGGCGACGCCAAAAGCTGCAGCCATGTCCAGATAAAGCGCGAGGCGCAAAACGATGGTGAACCAATCCTCGGCCATTTGGTTACTTCACCTGAAATGTGACATTGCCATTGATCGGGTGTGTGTCCGAAGACACGGCACGCCAATCCACGCGATAGGCACCGGGTTGAAGTGCTTGCGCAGGAGTAATGACCATGGTTTTGCCATCGCTAGCGCCAGAGACGCTTGCGCTGACCTTCATTGCACCGTGGTTCGGCATCCCGGGCATGCCCGTCATGATCAAGTTCGCAGCCGAGAACTGAGGAACCAGCGTTTCCGAGAACTTCAGCTCAATCGTTGCAGGTGCAGCAACCTGCGACTTATCCGCAGGAGAGGAGGAAACTAACGAAGGATGTGCAAATGCTGCGGAAGCGAACAGTGTTGCGGCAATTGGCGCGATGAACTTAGCGACCAGGGTTGAGCGGTTCATGAGGACTCCTATCTAAGTGTGATGGTGGTTTGAAAATCGATTGCGAATCTGGGTCTATGGAGTTGGCGCGCCCTCAAGAACGCGCCAGCGAGGAAGTGCACATTGGTCTGGCTAGAACCAGAAGCGGACACCGGCCACCCATCGTGTTTGTTGAGCACGGCCGCCGTCTGCACGAACGAGATCTGCGGTTCGCCCGAAACTGCCCGCACGTTCGACGCCGATATATGGAGCGAACTGACGGCTGAACTCGTAGCGCAGTCGCAAGCCCGCAGATGCTTCGGCTAGGCCCTTGCCGATGTGGCGCTCTGGATCATCCTTGCCGTAAAACTGCATTTCAGCTCTAGGCTCAAGGATCAGGCGCTGAGTCAGCAATAGTTCGTAGCTTGCATTTAGGCGAAGCGCAGTTCTGCCGCCACTGCCAACATAGGCTGTGGCCTCCAGCTCGAACCAGTAAGGGGCTAGGCCCTGTACACCAAATGCCAGCCATTGACGGCTAGGTCCCACGCCGTTGTCTAAGCGCAGACCAAGCTGTGTATCCCAATAGGTTGTGGCAGCACGGCTCCATAGCAGTTCGGTGCGAGACTCTTCGAGCTTTCCTTTGGCGACGTCACCTTCTGCCTTCAAGACAGCTTTGTTGTATGAGGTCCCGTACCATGCTTGCAAGTCATAGGCCGTTGAATCATCACCTCTGCGTGAAAAACGGCGTTCCAGGGTCTCACCACGCAGCGAGGCAAAGGTATGCTCGTCCGCAAGCATCAAGCGCGGGACGCCAGGCACCGCGTAATCGCCCGATCCCAAGGTCAACCCATTGGAATACCCATGTGGGTCGCGAGCATCTGGAGGTGCGGATCCCCCTTGCATCTGCATGCTGCCGTGATCCATCGCAGGGCCGCTTGCAGCGCTGCCAGTCATAGCACCATGACCTGCATGTGGATCAGCTGCAGTTGTGGCAGGGCTTGCCGGTGCTTCCATTTGCATATTCGCTTGGCCATGCGATGAATGGTCGCTTTGCGCCTGGGCCGCAATACTCACCAGAGCGAGGAGCGCAGTGGACAATGCACGAATAGGGAGTGCTTTGGACATTTTTGATCTTCCTTGTGAGGTTTGTTCAAGACACTACGACTTCGCGGAACATGCCTGCATCCATGTGGAACATCAGGTGGCAATGCCATGCCCAGCGCCCCAGAGCATCTGCCGTCACCAAGAAGCTGATGCGTTGTGCAGGCTGTACTGGCAAGGTGTGTCGACGGGCGAGGAATCGACCATCAGGGCTCTCCAGTTCACTCCACATCCCATGCAAGTGCATAGGGTGAGTCATCATCGTGTCGTTGTGCAGGATGACTCGCAAACGCTCGCCGTGACGGAAGTGAACAGGCGTTGATTGCCCGAACTCCAATCCATCAAGAGACCAGGAATATCGCTCCATATTCCCCGTCAGGTGCAACTCCACCTCTCGTCCAGGACCGCGCGAGTCCATCGGACCTGAAGGTGTATGCAGATCTGCCAAGGTCAGCACCCGTCTGCCGTTATTGCGCAGACCGATACCGGGATCGTCAAGATTGGTGCGGGCCATATCGACTCGCATATCTGTTCTTGCGCCATATTCAGTGCGAGCATGGCGTGCGGTGGTGCTGGGCACTGCCAAGCTCCCAGCAGGCTTGGCATGCTGACTATGGTCCATCGCCATACCACCGTGATTCATGCCGGCCATCGCACCATGATCCATGCCGGCCATTGCCCCCGACATACCAGCCATCCCGGCCATACCCGTCATCCCAGACATGCCGGTCATCCCAGACATGCCGGTCATCCCAGACATGCCGGTCATGTCCATGTCGGCTCCAGAACTGCCATGGCTCATGGCGCCCATCATGTCGCTCATACCCAGCCATTCGACGGGATCGAGTGCGGGGACTGGAGCCTGCAGGCCTTCGCGCACTGCTAACGTAGCGCGTGCGTAGCCTGTTCGGTCCATCGACTGGGCAAAAATCGTATAGGCGTCATCACGTGGCTCGACAATCACGTCTATGGTTTCGCCAGGGCCGAATCGGAATTCATCGACAGTCACAGGCTCTACGTCGACACCGTCAACATGCACCACCGTGAGCTTCAGGCCCGGTATACGTACGTCATAGAAGGTATTGCCCGCGCCGTTGACCATGCGCAGCCGGACACGCTCGCCCGGACGGAAAAGAGCAGTCCAATTGCCTGCAGGTGTGACGCCATTTGCGAGGTAGGTCAGGGTCGCAGAAGAGAGGTCGGCTAAATCCGTTGGATTCATGCGCATCTCGTTCCACATCTTGCGCTTGTCTAATGCCGCTGACACGCCATCACGCGATGCATCACGGAAGAAATCAAAGACCGTGGGCTGGTTGTAGTTGTAGTAGTCGCCCTGAACCTTGAGCTTTGCGAAAACGCGCATGGGGTCTTCGTCAGTCCAGTCAGAGAAGAGCACGACATGGTCACGATCTGCACGGATAGTCTCAGGTCCTGCGGGATCAATGATGATCGCTCCATACATGCCGGTGAGTTCCTGCATGCCTGAATGTGAGTGATACCAGTAGGAACCGCTTTGCTGAACCTTGAAGCGGTAGGTAAACGTCTCTCCAGGAGGAATGCCCGCAAAGCTGATGCCTGGAACTCCATCCATCTGGTAGGGCAAGATAATGCCGTGCCAATGAATAGAAGTGGCCTCGCGAAGCTTGTTAGTGACGCGAATCGTCACCGTCTCACCCTCTCGCCAGCGCAGGGTTGGAGCAGGAAGCGATCCATTGATCGTGGTCGCCATGCCAGGCTTGCCCGTAAAGTTCACTGCGGACTCGGCGATCACCAAATCGAACTCGTTACCCTTCAGCACCGGAGCGGCCCCGCGGACTGTGGAGCTCTGCTGTGCGAATGCCATGAGCGACTGCGTTGACAGGCCCGCCAGAACGCCTCCTGCGGCCAGCCCCTGAACGAAGCGCCGACGAGAGAACCCTTGAGTGGGAGTGACAAAAAATGGCGAATGACGCGGCATAAGGTGAAATCCTCCAGAGCTTCCAAGAAATTCGTTTTCGGTAACGCTTGCCTGATGCAATGAGCGCTCGATATGTTCAGTATGCTAGGGCGTGCTGAATTTCGGTGGAGTGACTCATTCATTACATTCATGTAATGCTCGCGTCATGTTTGGTGCGACAGAGGGCTTCTATCCAGCCATGCCCTCGTTGCAACCAGAAGGTTCACTCTGCTCACCACGCTTGATGGCTTCCCAGGAGAGAACAACAAGGCCGTGTTGAGCCTTTCTATCGCCAGGATTTCAGGAACATTACATTTTTCTTATCTTCATGTCAGAGGGCATCAAACTCGGCACACTCTTGATCGTCCACTGCAGCGGAGCGAGTACATGAGGATTTTGATTGTCGAAGATGAGCCTAAAACAGGTGAGTACCTGCGCCAAGGACTGACCGAGGCTGGCTACATTGCTGACCTCGTCCCAAATGGCTCAGACGGCTTACATCTGGCTCTGCAAGGTGAATACTCCTTGGTGATCTTGGATGTCATGCTGCCGGGCCTCAATGGTTGGCAGGTGCTCCAGTCTCTGCGTGATCGGGGACTACATATGCCGGTCCTGTTTCTTACTGCACGGGACCATGTCGAGGACCGTGTCAAAGGACTAGAGCTCGGCGCTGATGATTACCTGGTAAAGCCGTTTTCTTTCGCAGAGCTACTCGCCAGAGTTCGCATTATTCTTAGACGTGGACATCCGGCCAATGAAGGTACTACTCTGACTGTTGCAGATCTCGAGCTAGACCTGCTGCGTCGCCGCGTATCTCGCAACGGCAAACGTGTTGACCTCACAGCCAAAGAGTTCGGACTCTTGGAGTTGCTGATGCGCCGACATGGTGAAGTGCTGCCACGTTCATTGATCGCATCGCAGGTATGGGACATGAATTTCGACAGCGACACCAACGTCATTGAGGTGGCCATGCGCCGTCTGCGGGCAAAAATTGACGAAGGCCACTCGATCAAACTGATCCAGACCGTACGAGGAATGGGCTATGTGCTTGAAGTCCCCGAGGAGGAATAGGTGCAGCGTCTCACTCGCAAGGTAAAGCTCTCTTTAACGATTCGCTTGGCCCTCTGCTTCACGGCTGTTGCGGCAGCCGTAGTGCTAGGTTTAGGCGGCCTATTTCTAGTCGTTACAGAAAAGCATTTCGTGGAATTGGACCGAATGACGCTTCAGGACAAGCGCCATTTGATCGAGAAAATTCTCCAGAACACCAAGTCGGTCGATGATGCTCGTTGGCGTTTAAATGAGGCACTGAACTATCACGAGGATCTTCAAGTCCAGGTGAAAGATGCCCAAGGAGAAACCGTATTTCAATCGCCCGCATCCGGCTTTGCAGTGCCGGATCGCAACTCGGCTTCTATCGACAAGGAAGGATCGTTTGGGGTGTGGCGGCATGCAGACGCAGAATTCCACATCTTGAGCTTTGAGACGCTACCGGCCTACGCACCGTCACCATTAAAGGTACTGATCGCAGCAGACACCAAGCATCACATTCAATTCCTCAACGGAATTCGCACAAGCTTTGCCATTTATGTGATCGCAGCAATTTTGCTGTGCTCACTTCTGTCTTGGCTCGCCGCTCGACAAGGGCTGGCACCGCTGCGAGAAATGAAATCACGTGCGGCCGTTGTGACGGGACAGAAGATGAGTGAACGCATGCCGGTCGAGGCTGTACCCGTAGAAATGGCCGATTTGGCGCATGAGCTCAATCGCATGCTGGATCGGTTGCAGGACGATTTTCAGCGACTGACAGATTTCGCGTCTGATCTGGCCCATGAACTACGCACGCCCATCAGCAACCTGTTGACGCAGACTCAGGTTGTGCTGGCATCCAAGCGTGACGCCGCGACATACCGAGACATTCTTGCCTCTAATGCCGAAGAGTTTCAGCGTTTGGCTCGTATGGTGTCAGACATGCTTTTTCTGGCCAAAACTGAACGGGGCGTAAGCCTGCCGCGCAAGGAGCAATTTTCGGCACAGCAAGAATCGTATGCATTGCTGGAGTTCTACGAGGCTGTCGCTGAAGAAAAGCAAATTCATTTGAAGTTAAAAGGCGATGGACTCGTTGATGGTGATCGACTGATGTTCCATCGTGCTGTGAGTAATTTGCTATCTAATGCTTTGCGCTACACGCCGCATGCAGGCATGGTCACCATCGACATTGAGACCGCAGCTTCCTGGACACTTGTCACTGTGGAAAATACAGGGCAGGACATTGATCCCAAAGTCCTGCCCAGGTTATTTGACCGCTTCTACCGAGCTGACCCTTCCAGGGCTCATCCGGACTCAGACGGTAGCGGATTGGGTTTGGCCATCACCCGAGCAATTGCCGAAGCTCATGGAGGCTCCATTACCGCCACTTCAGCCGATGGACGAACTCGCTTCACCTTGAAATTCCCCACTCCGCAGCCGACTTCCTAAGCAGATCAGAAAACAGGCTTTTCTTGAAAGCAAGAAGACACTATCCGCAGCAAGATGTCTTTGCTGAAGTTGAGCCGCAGCATTTCGTCTGCGGCTTCTCAGCATTTGCCTGCTCGGCTTCGGCTAACGCCAATAATTCTGGAGTGTATCCAGCGGTCTGGATGGCCAACATGTAGTCGGCGTCGCTCAGATCGCCAGAGACTTGCACCGTTTTATCTCGCGCATTCACTCCGATCTTTGCTTCATCATCGATCGCCAAAATGGAGCGCTGAATCCGCGCGGCACAGGCACCACATTTCATGTCATTGATGCGAAAAATAGCCATTACGTACTCCTTTAAAGCTTGTGGCTAAAGTTTCATCCTTCACATGATGTGAATGTCAAGTATCTGTCTGCACATGCACTGGAGCACGCTGTGTACGTCAACTACGTTGGTCTTCGCTTTTCGCTTTGGGTTTATTGGTATGCAGATTTGGGGTAAGAGCTGCCGCGAAAAAGCTGACAACAATGTCACCGGACAGACCTGATTTTGTTGGGCTCCGACTCCTAAGATCAACCCATCTTCTCCTCACCTTGATCAAGGTCCAGGAGATGTGTTCATCAACTGTCTTAGGAGCCAACCATGTCTCAAAACCGCATCTCCATTTCCTCCGTACTCGCAAGCGTTGCTGCCGTTGTCACCCTGGCTCTTCCTGGAATGGCCTCTGCAGCCTACGAGCATCCAGCCAACAATGAACAAGGCGTGATCGTGCATCCGGAGCACTTTGTAAGCCAGAAAACCCGAGCTCAAGTCAAGGCCGAGACTGAAGCTGCCATGAAGCAGGGCCGCCTTTCTTACGGTGAAAGCAATTTCCCACGTGGAACTCCCGAGACAGGATCGAGCAAAACCCGCGAGCAAGTGATCAACGAAACGCGTAATGAATCGCCAGCTGCGCGAGATGCTCGCCTCCAATCATTTGCAGGCTGATCTCCATCAAAGACGCATGCATCGCGGATGCAGCTCTTTCCTGCATTTTTGTTCCGATCTACCGCAGAGGCCTCAAGCAACAGAGGCCTCTGCATGTAGAACATAAGCTTGAGCTAACTACAAATTTCCCGGAAGAATTTCGGCCCAGATGATCGCAATCATCACTTAGGGGGGCGACACTGGGTTCAACGATGCGCGGACTCACCGAGGCGGATATCGCTACCGAGCATCACATTGCATGTTTCCTCATCCATTAACTTGAGGATGGGACAGGACACCGCCTTCTTCAGAACTGAGTTGTGCATACGGTGTCGCGCTTCCTTCAGACACAGCTGTAGCGTTTGCTCCTAGGATGCGAGTTAACCACTGGCTTGCCGAAGATCTGTAGCAATTAAAGATCGGTAGCAACGTATGGCCTTCACCGCGTACCCCTGGTAGATTGACTACACTAACTGCTGCCATGCTACGAAGTCGCATTCACCGCCTATCCACCGCAGTCCTTGTGGCGCTTTCGCTGCTGTTCGCACAGTTGGCGTTGGCGGGTTACGTCTGCCCACAGGAGGAAGGCGTTGATGCAATGACGGCCAGGATGGAGGCCGGCATACCATGCGAAGGTATGGACCAACAGCAACCGGTTCTGTGTCATCAGTACACCAATGCCCCGGATGTGACCTTCGAAGCAGTCAAACTGCCCGTGGCGTCATTACCTGCCATCGTGCAGGTGTTGGAACTGCCGCTAGTGCTCGAATTTGATGCTGCACTTGCAGTGTCCTGGCCCATCACCTTGGAGGTTCGACCGCCTCCGGACCCTCTTTTTCTCTCTACTCTCAGACTCAGAGTCTGATCACTCCGTCGACTGACTGGTGCTGGCATGGCTTGTCCATACGCCGGCGATGCCCTCATTCGTCCACGGAGTTTCCATGTCCCCTATTTTTTTGCGAGCGGCCTCCCTGGCTGCCGTCTTTCTGCCGGCCGTTGCTGCTGCAGAATCGATTTCATTCGACCAGGCAATAAGCTTGGCCGTCCAACGCTCCGAAGCAGCCCGCGCAGCCCAGGCGGCGATGCAAGGCTCTGTCCATTCCATCCAGGCTGCGGGTCAGCTGCCAGACCCCATGCTGCGGGCCGGCATCGACAATTTCCCGGTTACCGGCTCAGACCGCTTCAGCGGTACCCGTGAGTCCATGACAATGAAGCGCATCGGTGTCAGCCAGGAGTGGCTCTCCGCCGATAAACGAGCCGCGCGCGAAGGTGCGGCTCGTGCAAGAGCCGACCGCGACGCCGTACAAAAAGACATTGCCGAAGCCGAGGCTCGCCTGCAGGCCAGCATGGCGTATGTCGATGCTTGGTTCGCCACTGAAGCACTCAAGCTAACCACCCAGACCGAACATCACTTGCACGAGGAGCTGAATGCGGCAAAAAGCCGCATAGCAGCTGCCACAGGCAACAGCGCAGAAGCGTTGCAACTCCTATCCGCCAAAGGGATTGCAGAGGATGAAAGTGAAGAGGTTCGCCAACAGCAGTCTGCAGCCATGGTCAGTCTGCAACGCTGGATCGGCGTTCTTCCCGACGCTCTCAACAAGCCACCGACCTTCCCGGTTCCCGAGGAGCGGGACTACGTGGCGAGATATCCAGCCGTCGCAGGCTTAAAAAGCGACGTCGAAATTGCTCGCCAGAGTGCAAACGTCGCAGCCAAGGAGCGCTCTCCCAACTGGACCTGGGAAGTGTCCTACGGCCAGCGCACTGGCTATTCCGATTTGGTCTCAGTCGGCGTCAGCATCCCGCTCCAAATCGCACCAAGCCAGCGCCAAGACCGCGAAACCTCGGCCAAGCTGGCCATGGTCGACAAAGCAGAGGCTGACCTGACGGAGGGAATGCGCGCAGCCATGGCCGATTACCGCACCTTGACTAGCGACGCCGCGCGCCTGCAGCAGCGTATCGAGAGATACCAAGGCTCCGTAGTGACTCCGGCCAGACAGCGCACTTCCGCCGCCCTGGCAGCCTACCGCTCAAATCAATTGGCCCTGACCGCCGTGTTTGAGGCACGACATGCCGAGGTCGAAGCTCAGAGAAAACTCCTCGCACTGCAGCGTGATTTGGTACGTACGCAGGCCCAACTGAACCTCAAACCCATCGCTCATGGAGGTGCCCAATGAAGCGCACAGCACTGGTCACTTCATTGGTTACGGCAGGCGTACTGCTGGCAGCCGG
Organism: Comamonas sp. wu1-DMT; assembly: GCF_040187805.1. NCBI lineage: Bacteria > Pseudomonadati > Pseudomonadota > Betaproteobacteria > Burkholderiales > Comamonadaceae > Comamonas > Comamonas sp. wu1-DMT. The sequence continues at coordinate 31,225 of NZ_JBANEM010000031.1, read as the reverse complement.
TGGCTTCTTTATTGGCCGCTTGACCTCCGAAGGCGCTGCCCCCCAGGCCGTAGCCGCCTCGGAATCCAAGGCTCCCACAGGCGAGCGCAAGATTCTCTACTGGCATGACCCCATGGTGCCGGGACCACGCTTTGACAAGCCCGGCAAGTCGCCATTCATGGACATGCAATTGGTGCCCGTCTATGCGGACGATGCCAATGACACAGGTGTCAAAGTCAGCTCAACGGTGCAGCAGAACCTCGGCATCCGGACCACGATGGTCAAGCGAGCCAACATCGGTGCGTCGTTCGATGCCGTTGGAACGGTACAGTTCGATGAGCGTCTGAGTGTCGCTGTCCAGAGCCGTGTTACCGGCTATGTCGAGCATTTGGCAGTACGTGCTCCAATGGAGCAAGTGCGGAAAGGTCAGGCGCTGGCCACCATTTTTGCGCCAGAGTGGCTGGGTCCGCAGAACGAGCTGCTCGCACTCAAGCGCGCAGGTGTGCCCCTGGAACTTATTACGGCAGCACGTGAGCGCATGCGCGCCATGTCCATCCCCGCAGAACTGGTCCGCAAGACTGAGGAAACCGGGGTCGCCCAGGCTCGCTACCCCTTGCAGGCTCCGGTAAATGGCGTGGTGACGGAACTCGGTGTTCGGGAAGGAGCCCAGGTGTCACCTGGCCTGACGTTATTCCGCATCTCCGGCCTGGAAAAGGTCTGGGCCGTAGCTGAAGTGCCGGAGGCACAAGCCGTACGCCTGACGCGTGGCCAGAAGGTCAAGGCCGTTCTGCAAGCCGATGCATCCCAAACCTTCGACGGCGAATTGAAGGAGATCCTACCGCAGGTCAACGCCAGCACGCGCACCTTGCAGGCACGATTCGAGGTCGATAACCGCAGCGGCAAACTGATACCGGGGTTGCTGCTGCGCTTGCAGGTTGGCGGGGCTCCAACCTCTCGCCTGGTCGTGCCTGCTGAAGCCGTCATCCGTACCGGCACCCGTGCATTGGTCATCGTCCGCAAGGAGTCTGACAACTTCGAGCCTCGGGAAATCAAACTGGGCGAGGACTTGGGTGATCAATTGGAGGTGCTGCAAGGCTTGCGCGAAGGCGAGGAAGTAATTACCAGCGGCCAATTCCTGGTGGACTCCGAAGCGCGGCTCAAGTCAGCTCTGGGAGCCATGGAAGCCGGCCAACCCCAACCTGTGCCTGCTACGGCCACCGAAGCCTCGGACATCTACCGCGCCGAGGGCAAGGTGGAAAGCATCGATGACGACGGGATCACGATCTCGCATGGTCCCGTACCCAAACTCAAGTGGCCCGCCATGACAATGAGCTTTGGCAAGGCCGACTCGATAACGCTCACGGGTTTGAAGCCAGGAGATCTGGTGCGCTTCGAGTTCCGAAAAGGCGGGCCCCTAGATTGGGAAGTCGTCTCCGTGCAGAAAAGCGGCAGTGACGCAGGAACCACCGGAGGCGCCAAGTGATTGCTACCCTTATCCGTTGGTCCATCGCCAACCGCTTTTTGGTGTTGGTCGTCACAGCGTTCCTTGTGGCGGCAGGCATCTGGTCGGCATCTCGCACTCCAGTCGATGCACTGCCAGACCTGAGCGACGTGCAGGTAATCGTCCGCACCACCTATCCAGGCAAACCACCTCAGGTGGTGGAAGACCTCGTGACCTACCCGCTGACCACGACCATGTTGAGCGTACCTGGGGCTAAAACCGTCCGAGGCTATTCGTTCTTTGGCGACTCCTTCGTCTACATCCTGTTCGACGACAAGACCGATCCGTACTGGGCACGGTCACGGGTGGTGGAGTATCTGAACCAGGTGCAAAGCCGCTTACCAGTAGGTGCGACAGCCGCGCTAGGCCCGGATGCCACAGGTGTGGGCTGGGTCTACGAGTACGCGCTGGTCGACCGCAGCGGCCATAACGATATTGGACAGCTGAGAGCCCTCAACGACTGGTTTCTGAAATTCGAGCTGAAAACCGTTCCGGATGTGGCAGAAGTCGCCAGCATCGGCGGCATGGTCCGCCAATACCAGGTGGTGCTCGACCCGGACCGGATGCGAGTGCTCGGCATTACGCAGTCCATGGTCGTGCAGGCTCTGCAGAAGGCCAATCAGTCGTCGGGCGGTTCGGTAGTGGAAATGGCCGAGACCGAGTACATGGTGCGCTCGCGCGGATTCCTTCAATCACTGGAGGACTTCCGTACCATCCCGCTCACCCTCAGCGGAGCGACACCTGTGCTGCTGAAAGACGTGGCCACCGTCCAGATTGGCCCAGAAATGCGCCGAGGCATCGCCGAACTGGATGGCGAGGGTGAAGTCACGGGCGGTGTGGTGGTCATGCGCTCCGGAAAGAATGCCCGTGCCACCATCGAAGCCGTCAAAGCCAAGCTGGAGAAGCTAAAGCCCAGTCTGCCCAAAGGCGTTGAGGTGGTGGAAACCTATGACCGCTCCCAGCTCATTGATCGTGCGGTCGACAACCTGCGTGTCAAGCTCCTGGAGGAGTTCGCCGTCGTCGCCGTAGTCTGTGCCATCTTCCTATTCCACCTGCGCTCCGCGCTGGTGGCCGTTGTAACGCTGCCTATTGGGGTGCTAGCGGCTTTCGGCGTGATGCACTGGCAAGGCGTGAGCGCGAACATTCTCTCGCTGGGCGGTGTGGCCATTGCTCTAGGGGCCATGGTCGACGCCTCTGTGGTCTTGGTCGAAGCTGCGCACAAGCATCTGGAGCACTTTGAAGAACGACATGGACGCCCGCCGTCCGTGGCCGAGCGCTGGGAACTGATCGCTCAATCGGCCGTGGAGGTTGGCCCAGCGCTGTTCTTTTCGTTGCTGGTCATCACCCTGTCATTCCTGCCCGTGTTCACACTGGAGGCCCAAGAAGGACGGCTGTTCTCGCCGCTAGCCTTCACCAAGACCTACGCGATGGCTGCTGCTGCCGGCCTCTCGATAACGCTGGTTCCGGTGCTGATGGGATACCTCATTCGCGGGCGCATACCTAAGGAAACTGCGAACCCGATCAATCGCGGCCTGATTGCGCTCTACCGACCGGCTCTCGAGCTAGTCTTGCGCTTCCCTATAGCAACGCTGCTGGCAGCGGCATTGGCCCTGGCTATCACCGCAATTCCGGTCATGCGGCTGGGCGGTGAGTTCATGCCGCCGCTGGACGAAGGCGATCTGCTGTACATGCCCTCGGCGTTGCCTGGTATTTCGGTCTCAAAGGCCGCAGAGTTGTTGCAACAGACAGACCGGCTTATCAAAACAGTGCCCGAGGTTAAGCGTGTGTTCGGCAAGGCGGGACGGGCCGATACCGCCACCGATCCAGCGCCATTGGAAATGTTCGAGACCACCATCCAGTTCAAATCGCGCGAGCAATGGCGCCCTGGCATGACGCCAGAGAAACTGGTCGAGGAACTCGACCGGGTGGTCAAGGTGCCGGGCCTGTCTAACGTATGGGTGCCGCCCATCCGCAACCGCATCGACATGCTGGCCACCGGCATCAAGAGCCCCGTGGGTATTAAGGTCGCCGGACCAGACCTCGCCACCATCGACAAGCTCGCGGCACAGATTGAATCCGCCGTGCGCGGAGTGCCTGGTGTTTCTTCCGCATTGGCCGAACGCTTGACTGGGGGCCGGTACATTGACGTGGATGTAGACCGACAAGCCGCTGCACGGTTCGGACTTTCTGTGGCCGACGTGCAGGCGGTCATAGCCACCGCCATCGGTGGTGAGAATGTCGGAGAAGTCATTCAAGGTCGAGAGCGCTTTCCGGTGAACGTCCGCTACCCGCGCGAAATCCGCGATTCGCTGGAACGCCTGCGCAAGCTGCCTTTCGTGACTGACAAAGGCGCCACCGTGCTCCTGCAGGACGTCGCCAAGATCGTCATCGCAGAAGGCCCGCCCATGATCCGTAGCGAAAACGCACGACTCTCGGGCTGGGTGTATGTGGATGTGCGTGGCCGGGACTTGCGCTCCGTCGTCCATGACATGCAAGCCGTTGTCGCCAAGCAGGTGGCAATGCCTGCCGGCTATGCCTTGTCGTGGTCTGGCCAATTCGAGTATTTGGAGCGGGCTACGGAACGCCTGAAAATCGTCGTACCACTCACTTTGGCCGTCATCTTCATGCTGCTCTACGTGCTGTTTCGCAGCGCAGGCGATGCCGCATTGGTCATGGCAGCAGTTCCATTCTCGCTGGTCGGTGGGTTCTGGTTCATCTGGGCGCTCGGTCACGCAGTGTCAGTGGCCTCGGCCGTGGGGTTCATTGCCCTGGCCGGCGTTGCCGCCGAGTTTGGCGTCGTGATGCTGGTCTACCTGCAGAACGCCTGGAAACAGCATCTGGCCGCAGGCGAGCCGGACAATGAGGCAACGTTGCTGGCCGCCATTCGCGAGGGAGCCGTCATGCGCGTGCGGCCGAAGGCCATGACCGTAGCGGTAGTGATGGCGGGTCTGCTTCCCATTCTGGTTGGACACGGCACCGGCTCGGAAGTTATGACCCGCATCGCCGCTCCGATGGTCGGCGGCATGGTCACAGCCCCGCTCCTGAGCATGCTGGTCATCCCAGCTGCCTGGTACTTGATCCATCGCAAGCGTCCAACTGCAGAGCGCCCCCCCCTCAAACCTTGAAGCATCTGCAATCAAGGCTTCATAACCATTACACCTTGGAAGATAGAACCATGAAAACAGCCCACATCCTTACCGCAGCCGTCGCGTTAGCAGCGTTCACAACAACTCATGCGCAGGACATGAAAATGCCGATGCAGCCTGCAGCCCGAGCCACTTCGGCCAGCATGCCCCTCGTTGATGGCGAGGTTCGCAAAATCGACGCTCAAAAGAACCTCATCGTATTGCGTCACGGAGATATTCCGAACCTGGCCATGCCTGCCATGACCATGGGATTTGAGGTAGCCGACAAAAAGATGCTCGACGGCCTGAAGGTCGGCGACAAGGTTAAATTCCAGGCCGAGGCTATCAAGGGCAAGGCGATGGTCACGGAACTGAAACCGAACCATTGATAGAAAAAGGGACTGCCATGTAAATCGCAGTCCCTTTGTTGTAAAGCCTCGTTTAAACCGCAAACCCTGATAGCTATGCATCAGGTCTGCTATCCGTCATTGCGCTATATTTTCCGGCTTCCGTTGAGCATTTCGGAAAAAGAAGGCCAGCACGAACAGAAGAACCAGGCCCTGCGCGACAAGCCCGATCACTGAAGGGAAAATGCCTAACACTTCCAAACGAGGTGCTGGCAAAGCACTGGGAGCAATCCATCCTGCTTCCTGCAACGCGGCAATTCCCTTCCCGGTTAACACCACCGCCAAAACTGCGACCAGCCAAGAACTTACAGAGAAGAATTTACCAATTGGCAGCTTGGCGCTGTATCGCAGCAGCAGAACCGTTATCAGCGCAAGACACAGCACGCCCACCCCAAGGCCTGCAAGGATTGCTCCATCATTTCCTTGGCCCCACATTGCGGCGAAGAACAAGATGGTCTCGAATACTTCACGGTACACGGCGACGAATGCCAGACCAAACATAAAGAAGGCCGAACGGCGATTCAGTGCAGCAGACATGCGCTCTCGCAGATACGCCTGCCACTGACCAGCGACGCTCTTTTGGTGCATCCAGATACCCACACTCAAAAGCACTGCCGCTGCAAACAGGCTGGAAAGCCCTTCGGTGACCTCACGATTGGCACCGCTGATCGAAACTGCATACGTCGCAATAGCCCAGGTGACGCCACCTGCAGCCAATGCTCCGAGCCAGCCAGCGTGTACATAAGGCAGAACATCAGGACGCTTTGCCTGGCGCAGGAAGGCGATCATTGCGACAACGACTAAAAGCGCTTCGAGGCCCTCACGAAGTAGGATAGTCAAGCTGCCGAAGAATGCCGCGGTCGCGTCAGTGCTAGATTCAGTGAGAACCTGATCCGCCGCATTAAATAGATCCTGAATACCGATAGCTGCCGTTTCAATCTCTTGAGCCGAAGCCTTCGACGCAATCAACGAGCGATACTGACCCATAGCCACTTCAATGCGGGTCTTCAGTGTTCCGTCTCTTGTTGCCAGAGCTTGTTCGAAGGGCTCGACTCCATCTAAATAGGAAGACAAAGCAAACTCGGCTGCCTCCTTTGGTTTGCCGTCCTTGATGGCTGCAACACTCTGATTCAGTCGTTCACGGGCAAGCGTCAGGCTCTTTACACGCGGAGCAGAAAGCGAATCCGGATGAGCCTGAAGAAAAGCTACAGTGGCCTTGGCCTGGTCCTCTCCCAGAGAGTCCGCCAACTCTGCCTCAGTTAGACGAACAAAATGATCCATGCCTGCGACCTCAGTCCGGATCTTCTCTGACTCCTTCCAAAGTAGCTGCCCTTGTTGGCGTTGGTGATCATCATGAGCGAAAGTTCCTAGGAACATCGCCACAGACCAACGGTCCTCCTCTGAAAGCTGTGCAAATGCGGGCATTGCTGTACCTGCGATTCCCTGACTCACCGCCTGGTAGAGCGCGAAAACACTGCGCTGACGGGCACGGTCATGGTCCGTGAACGCAATGGGTTTGGGGTCAAGCTGCTTGGCTAAAACTCCGTCCCCATTTCCTGATGCACCATGACAAGCAGCACAGTTGGCCGCATACACAGAAGCACCCAATTGGAGATTCGGAACTGAGGTCGGGGCCAGTGGGACTGGATATACGGCAATCACGTGATTGGCTAGGCCCTTTGCCAAGCTCCCCACAGTAGCAGGATCTGACTTGGTCGCAATTGCAGCCTGTAGAGCTTCGCTCTCTTTCAGTAGCGTCTGGCGCTCCGGCTTTTCCTCCAGAGAACTGATCTTGTTGCGAGCTGTCTGTGCAAACTCCTGCATTTCGTCATACTCAGATGGTGCGATCACCTTTCCATCTTGCACAGCACCGCCATAGTCCACCGCGAGATAGTCAAGTATCTGCCACACACGACGCACGTCAGCTTCAGAAGCACTGGCAACTGCAGCCCAACTCACTGCGAGAAGCAATAGGCAAGTTGCAAGAACCTTTCGTGCAACGTGAGAGGTGGCTGGGTATGCCACGTAAGTACGACTCATTTTTGTTCCTGAGCGAAAAGCAGGCCCGTCTTGCGGGCCGAAAAATTGCGTTGAGCAACGCTAGTTAAACGCGGGAGGCTTTAAGAAGGCGAAGGCCATTGAAAACCACCAACAAGCTAGCCCCCATATCTGCAAAGACAGCCATCCACATCGAGGCGTTGCCAAAGACTGCAGAAGCAAAGAATACGGCTTTGATACCAAGGGCAATGGTGATGTTTTGCCAAAGGATTGCATGGGTTCGTTTGGAAAGACGAATGGTTTCAGCCACCTTGCGCAGATCGTCGTTCATGATCAGAACATCGGCAGCTTCCTTAGCCGTATCTGTACCAGCGGCCCCCATGGAAAATCCAATCGAGGCAGCCGCGAGCGAAGGACTGTCGTTCACGCCATCGCCAACCATACCGACGACGTGACCTTCAGCCATCTGCGCGACCCAGGACTGTTTGTCCTGCGGCAACAGATTGGCACGCACTTCATTGATACCAACCTCTCGTCCGATCGCTGCTGCTGTGGCTTCGTTATCGCCGGTCAGCATGACCGTCTGTACACCCAAGGCCTTCAATTCAGCAATGGCTTGCCGACTGGATTCCTTGGTGGTATCAGCGACCGCAAATACTGCGAGTACTTCACTGTCATTGGCAAACAACGACAGTGTGCGACCTTGCAACTCTTGTTCTCGCAGGGCCGCTTCAAGTTCAGATGAACACTGACCGCGTTCGTGAATCCAGCGATGATTGCCCAGCACGTAATTCACGCCACCAATGCTCCCGTGAACTCCTTTGCCCAGTTCCGCAGCGAAGTTCTGAACCTCTATCGCATCATTTGCCAAACCGTTAACAACGGCCTTAGACACGGGATGGTCAGAGCGCTCCGCTAGGCTCTTAGCCCAGCTCAGAACATCGGCTTCGCTGCTGACAGTGGATAGCACTTTGCTAAACACAAGCTTGGGACGCCCCTCGGTAAGAGTTCCCGTCTTATCCAGTCCGAGCATAGACAGCTGACGAGCCTGTTCCAAGTACGCTCCTCCCTTGATGAGGATGCCTCGACGAGCAGCTGCGGCGAGTCCACTGACAACAGTTACTGGGGTGGAAATGACCAAGGCGCATGGGCAGGCGATTACCAGAAGGACCAGTGCCTTGTAGATTGCTGTCATCCACTCCCACCCCAAAAACAAGGGCGTTCCAAGAGCGACCGCTAGAGCCATTACGAAGACTGCTGGCGTGTAGACGGCTGCAAACTTATCCACGAACCGTTGTGTTGGGGCGCGTTGGCTCTGTGCCTCTTCTACCGCATGAATGATCCGCGCCAACACAGTGTCGCTTGCCGGTCTAGTGATACGAAATTCCAGCGAGCCACTTTGGTTGATAGTGCCAGCATAGACATCGTCGCCTGGACTTTTATCCACGGGAACGCTTTCCCCTGTGACAGGAGATTGATCTACCGCACTGTTGCCTGCAATGACACGTCCATCCAAAGCAAACCGTTCACCTGGTTTCACGCGCGCCAATGATCCAACTGGCACCAGTTTCGCGTCCAAGGCGCTCCAAGAGCCATCCGGCTGCTGAATCTCCGCCTGTGACGGCGACAATGCCAGCAAGCCGGCGATGGCGTTGCGCGCTCGATCTACTGACCGAGCCTCAATCAGTTCGGCCAACGAATACAGCGCCATGACCATCGCGGCCTCAGGCCATTGTCCGATGAGAAATGCGCCAATCACTGCGACGCTCATCAGCGCATTGATATTTAACTGCCACCGCAATAGCGCACCAAGCCCTTTCTTGAAAACAGAAAGTCCAGATAGTGCAATGGCCATCGCCGCGACGCCCATACCAAGCCCCTTCCACGGCAGGCTGTCGGGCGCAAAAAAGTGGACGCCTTCTGCGAGTATTGCAACTACCAATGCTGCGATCAGGCGATTCAATTCAGTGCGTTGAGCTTGAGCCGTTTGCTCTGCCGACAAGGGAGCACTAAGCACTTCAGACTTGAATCCAGCGTTCAACAGCTCCTGGATGATCGAGTCTTTGGCCGACTCAGGGGCGTCTACGGACAACATGCGTGCGGGTAGATTGAACTGCAGTCTCCGCACTCCCGAAATGCCTTCGAGTGCGCGACGGATCTGCCCTTCTTCTGTAGGGCAGTCCATCGCGGGTACTCTCAGAAGTAATCCGCCCTCGATTGCATCAACCTTTGCGGTTGAGACTGGGAGCGTAAGGGGTGTTTCACATGCCGAGCCTCCGCAGCTTGTGCCCTCACACGAGCTATTGGATACGCGTGCAACTAAGTCAGCTTGCAACTGAGAATTCGACGTTTCTGGCTCAGCTTCAAACCCTAGTCGATTGATCGCTTCGATCACCGAAGGCCAGGATGTCTGGGTGGCATCTACGAACAGCTTGCGCTGTGCCAAATCGAAACGCATTCCCGACACGCCGACAACCTGCTCCACTGCGGCTCGAATAGGTCGCTCCTCGTTAGGGCAGTCCATTGATGGAATGTGCAGTCGCAATTCCTTCGGACTCACATCAGCATTCGGCTGCGCAGCAATGGGAGACGTCACTTCACATGCAGCGCTACTGCAAGGGGAATCTCCACAGTGTGTGCTTCCAGTTGAGATATCCGTTTTGCAGGCATCTTGTTTGGACAGCGGGGCTAAGGGCTCGACCTGAAAGCCCAACCCTCTGATCGCCTCAATTACCACCGGCCAAGAAGCGCTAGAGGCATCCACAGACAGGGTGCGCTGAGCCAAATCAAAGCGCATCCCAGTGACACCAGCGATTCGCTCTACGGCGTTCCGAATTGGGCGTTCTTCGTTTGGGCAATCCATGGAAGGGATGCGCAAGCTCAGAAATGGCACTGCCTTTGCCTCTGGAACACTGGACTGCTCGATTGACTGGTCGTCGATACAACTTAATGAGCAACCGCCCGAGCAGGTAGCAGGCTCGTGTGAAGCGGTTGTCGAAGGTGTTAGGCATGTAGGAGTGGTACTCATGACATCATTAGAAAACCTGTACCTACTACAGAGTCAAGCCCAAAAACCTTAAAATTTCCAAGCATTCACTTTGCGAGCACTCGATGAAAATTGGCGAGCTTTCCGTCTCCTCGTCCACGCCGGTAGAAACAATTCGCTTTTATGAGCGAGAAGGATTGTTGCCTGCACCTGCTCGGACCCAAGGGAACTTTCGGATCTACGAATCTTCGCATCTGGAGCGACTTCAAATGATTCGCCATTGCCGCAGCCTAGACATGTCTCTCGCCGAGGTGCGTGTACTACTTCGGTTTCGAGACGACCCCGGTGCTGCTTGTGGTGATGTCAACGCCTTGCTGGATGCGCATATCAGCCAAGTCTATGAGCGAATTAAGGAGTTGCATCTTCTACAAAAGCAACTCCAAGATCTACGCAAACGCTGTGGTGAGGAGCGAACTGCTCAACATTGCGGAATCCTTGCCGGCCTAAATGAGCACCTTCAGATTCATCCCGTATGACTGTGATAGCAAAGGCTTGACGGACGTGGAGATCGGAGACGCTTGCGCCATACAGCTACACACAAGATTGCAACACTCCTACCGCCTAAGCGGTAGTTAGTGTGTTGCATCTACGACTGCTAATGGGCGGCTCTTTGGCAGATCATCGAATGACTGGTCATGGCCGATTGCTGCCCGACATGAACGGCCGCTAACGGGTACTTCAGGTTTGTTTCGCTGCCCCATCAAGTCTGCTTTTCGGCGACAGATCGCTCCCAGGCTCGGATGAGGCCAAGTCATCGAGCCCCGTATTGACGTGGTTGCAATCATCTTCCACATCTAGGAAGGCTTCAGCGACTTGTGGGCTCTGGCAATGAAGGCCCTTCAATGGCAATAAGAATCTTGAATTCAATGATTGTCAAAGCAACTAAAAATCGTTACCTTTCGTGTCTTCTGTGAGTGATTGCGATCTTTTTCATGGATATGGATCACTCCTATGTAAGTGCATTTACGCAAGCATTTGGGAGGTATCTTCGTCATGAATCGGATTTACAGAAGCATCTGGAACGCAGCGTTAGGTACCTGGATTGCTGCTCCAGAAACCTCTCGTGCCGCAGGTAAGCGCGGAACCACCGTGGTCGTTGGCGCGGTAATCGGTGTAGTGCTTGCACTCAGCGCAACTCATGCTGATGCAGCCTGCACTGCGGCAGGCTTCAACGTCAGCTGTTCGGGCGCTGCCAATCCTCTGGCTCCCAGCTATTTCAATGCGGCCAGTAACCTCAGCGTCACGGTCAATCCTGGCGGTAGCCTGGGAGTGTTGCTCGGTGTCGGCGGCAATGCCATGACACTGAGTGGAAGCAATGGCACGCTGACCAACAACGGCCGCATCGACCCAACCCTGCTCGGCACCGGCTTGGGCGTGCTGTCCTCGGGCGTGGTGATGGGCAATGCCTCGGCCAGCACCCAGACGGTCACCAACAACGGCACCATGGCCGGTACCACCGGCCTGTCGATCGGCCTGACCGGCATGGCGCTGGCGGTGCAGAACGGTGCGGGCGGCACCACCAACATCATCAATACCGGCACCATGTCGACCAGCGGCATCATCGGTGCCACCCTGCTCGGCCCGGATGCTGGTGTGATCGCTGCCTATGGCGGCGGGCAGGTTAACGTCAGCAATTCCGGCACTATCACCGGGCGGGTGGCGCTTGGCAGCTCGGCCGGCGGCAACACCTTCACCAACTCCGGCACGGTGAACGGCAGCGTCTCGATGGGCGCCAACAGCACCAACCAGTTCATCGCCACCACCGATTCCTCGGTGAACAGTTCGGGCGGGACCGGCCTGGCGGTCAATCTCGGCATCGGCTCGGTCACCATCAGTTTCGCGGCCACCGGCACCGTCGACGGCGGCGCGGGCGGCAACAACAGGCTGATCCTGCAGCAGGGCACCTCCGCCACCGGCACCATCAACAACGGCAACTACGTCAATTTCAACCACCTCGACTTACAGAGCGGCACCTGGACGCTGTCGGGCGCATCGGGCGCGGTCGACGCGACACTGGGCAACGGTGCCACCGCGGTGGTCAACAATGCCGCCTCGCTCGGCACCGGCGCCATCAGCGCCAACGGCGGCGCGATCCAGTCGACCACGCCGGGCCTCACGCTGTCCAACAACATAGCCACCAGCGGCGCCGGGCTGGGCGTGTCGGGGAGTTCAAGCCTCAACCTGTCGGGCACCGTCTCGGGCACCGGGCCGGTCACCCAGTCGGGCAGCGGCACGCTGACCCTGTCGGGCAACAACACCTACACGGGCGGCACCAATCTCAACGCCGGCATGATCGTGATCGGCAACAACCAGGCGCTCGGCACCGGCACCCTGACGGCCGGCGGCAACGCCACGCTCGACAGCAGCCAGGCCGTCACCGTCGCCAACCAAGTGGCCGTCAACGCCGGCGCCTCGCTGGCGTTGGGCGGTAGCAACGCCATGACGGTCGGTGGCGTAATCTCAGGCGCGGGCGGCTTGCTCAAAAACGGCGCGGCCACCACCACGCTGACGGGCGCCAATACCTACACGGGCGGCACCACCATCAACAGCAGCACGCTGGCCCTGGGCGCGGGCGGCTCGCTAGCGGCCACCGGCGCGGTCAACCTGGCTGGTGCGGGCGCGGGCTTCGACATCAGCGCCTCGGGCGCCAACCAGACCATCGGTGCGCTAGCCGGCGCGTCAGGCACCACTATCTCGCTCGGCGCGAACACGCTGACCATGGGCGATGGCACCAACCAGAGCTTCGGCGGCTCCATTGGCGGCACCGGCGGCATCGTCAAGCAGGGCTCGGGCACCGAGGCGCTGACAGGTACCCACACCTACACAGGCGGCACCACCATCAACGGCGGCACCCTCGCCCTGGGCGCGGGCGGCTCGCTGGCTGCGAGCGGCAGCGTCAATCTCGGCACCGCCGGCGCGGGTTTCGACATCAGCGCAGCGGGCGCCAACCAGACCATCGGCGCGCTGTCGGGCGTGGCCGGTACCACCGTCTCGCTGGGCGGCAACACGCTGAGCTTCGGCGACGCGACCAACCAGACCTTTGGCGGCGCGATCGGCGGCACGGGCGGCATCGTCAAGCAGGGCTCGGGCACCGAGACGCTGACGGGCGCCAACACCTACACGGGCGGCACCACCATCAACGCGGGGACCATCGCGATCGGCGCGGGCGGCAGCCTGTCGAACCAGGGCACAGTGAACCTGGCGAACGCGGGCACCTCGCTCGACCTGAGCGGGGCGACCACGCCGCAGGCGATCGGCGGCCTGGCGGGGGCCGCAGGCTCCAGCGTGAGTCTGGGTGCCAACGGGCTGACATTCGGCGATGCGGGAAATCACACCTTCGGCGGCACGATCGGCGGAACTGGTGGCGTCACCAAGACGGGCACCGGCACGGAAACGCTGACGGACACGCAGACCTATACGGGCGGCACCACCATCAACGGCGGCACCTTGGCGCTTGGCGCTGGCGGCTCGCTGTCGGCCGGCGGCGCGGTACACCTGGGTGGCACGGGTGCGAGCTTCGACATCAGCGGCGCGGGCGCGGCACAGACCATCGGCGCCTTGTCCGGCGTGGCGGGCACCACGGTGGCGCTGGGCGGCAACGGCCTGACTTTCGGCGACGGCAGCAACCAGACCTTTGGCGGAGCAATCACCGGAACGGCCGGCATTGTCAAGCAAGGCTCGGGCACCGAGACGCTGACGGGCACCAGCACCTTTACCGGCGGCACCACCATTAATGCGGGTACGCTGGCGATCGGTGCCGGCGGATCGCTGGCGGTCGGCGGCGCGGTCAACCTGGCCAACGCAGGCACGAGCTTTGACATCAGTGGCGCGACCTCACCTCAGGTGGTTGGTGCATTGTTGGGCGTCGGCGGTTCGAACATCAATCTCGGCTCCAATACGTTGAGCTTCGGCGACGCAACCAACCAGACCTTTGGCGGCGCGATCGGCGGCACGGGCGGCATCGTCAAGCAGGGCTCGGGCACCGAGACGCTGACGGGCACCAACACCTACACGGGTGGCACTACCGTCAACGCCGGGACTATCGCGATCGGCGCGGGCGGCAGCCTGTCGAACCAGGGCACGGTGAACCTGGCGAACGCGGGCACCTCGCTCGACCTGAGCGGGGCGACGACGTCGCAGGCGATCGGAGGCCTGGCGGGGGCCGCAGGCTCCAGCGTGAGTCTGGGCGCCAACGGGCTTACATTTGGCGATGCGGGCAATCACACCTTCGGCGGCACGATCGGCGGAACTGGTGGCGTCACCAAGACCGGTACCGGCACGGAAACGTTGACAGGTACGCAGACCTACACGGGCGGTACCACCATCAACGGCGGCACCCTGGCGCTTGGCGCGGGCGGCTCGCTGGCGGCGGGCGGCAGCGTCAATCTCGGCACTGCGGGAGCGAGCTTCGACATCACCGGCGCAGGCGCGGCACAGACCATCGGCGCGCTATCGGGCGTGGCGGGCACCACGGTAGCGTTGGGCGGCAACGGCTTGACCTTTGGCGACGGCAGCAACCAGACCTTTGGCGGCTCGATCACCGGCACGGCCGGCATTGTCAAGCAAGGCAGCGGTACGCAGACCTTGACCGGCACAAGCACTTTCTCGGGCGGAACCGCCCTCTATGCCGGTGGTCTGATGATTGGAAACAACGCGGCGCTGGGCAGCGGCACTGTCACCGTCAACGGTGCAGCGACGCTGGATTCCGTGAGTGCGGCGACACTGGCCAACAATGTCGCGTTGAATGCGGACCTCACTGTTCTCGGCAGCAATGCACTGACCCTAAACGGCGATATTACTGGCACGGGCTCTCTGACCAAGGACGGAAGCGCGACGCTGACCTTGAATGGGACCAACGCTTACAGTGGCGGTACCTTCATCCGCGCAGGCACTTTGGCGCTCGGTGCAGGAGCAAGTCTTTACGCCAATGGCGTAGTCAATCTTGCAACCGGAGCCACCTTCGATCTATCGGCCGGCAATGGCACGCAGACATTTGGCACCCTCATTGGCAATGGCACCGTCAACCTGGGCGGGAACTCGCTGACTGTTGGAGGCCCAATTAACAGTGTATTTAGTGGCTCCATCGGCGGCACTGGAGGCCTGATCAAACAGGGAACCGGTACCGAGACTTTGACCGGTGCCAATACCTACACCGGCGGTACTAGCATCAATGCAGGCATCTTGGCGATTGGCGCAGGTGGCAGCCTGGCTTCTACCGGAGCCGTTAACCTGGCGGCTGCGGGAACGGGCTTCGACATAGCCGCAGCCGGCAATCAGACCGTGGGCTCTTTGGCAGGCGTTGCAGGTTCGAACCTGTTTCTGGGCGGTAACTCGCTCACACTCGGAGGAGTAGGCAACACGAATTTCGGAGGCTCCATCGACGGAACCGGAGGGCTGATCAAGAGCGGTCTTGGAGTGCAAACGCTGGCAGGAGCCAACACTTTCAGCGGCGGGACGACACTCAATGCGGGCGGCCTGGTCGTGGGAAGCAATAGCGCTCTTGGCACCGGTCTGCTGAGTGTTGCTGGCAGCAGTACTTTGGATAGCACTTTTCCTGTGCACCTGAGCAACGCCATTGACCTGGGGTCTGGTGTCAATCTCCAGTTGCTCGGCAGCAATGATCTGACGTTGAGCGGAGACATCTCCGGAGCAGGTGGATTGACCAAGGGCGGCGCAGCCACGGTGACTTTGGCGGGTTCCAGCAGCTATACCGGCGACACCACGATCAACAGCGGCGCAATCTTGGTGGGAGCTGGGGGCACACTCTCGGATCGCAGCACGGTCAATCTGGCTGGAGCCGGATCGCTCAACATCGGTGCCAGCGGCAATCAAAACATCGGAGGATTGGCTGGAGTGGCCGGCAGCACTCTGCTTCTCGGTGGCTCCAACCTGACGACTGGTGGCAACAACGCCAGCACCACGTTCTCGGGAACCATCAGTGGAACAGGTGGTCTGCTGCAAACAGGCTCTGGAACCCTGACACTGACGGGCAATAACCTCTATTCCGGCAGCACCACAATCAATGCCGGCGGCACGATACAACTCGGCAATGGCGGCTCAAGCGGAGCGGTGAACGGCAGCATCGTCAATAACGGCTCGCTGATTTTCAACCGCAGCGATGCGGTAACTGTTGCGGGCTCTATTAGTGGCAACGGCAACATCACACAGGCTGGCCAGGGCACCACGATACTGACTGGCGACAACACTTACCAAGGCAGTACCACGGTGGGTGCAGGCACCTTGCAGGTAGGCAATGGCGGCACTGGCGGTAGTCTGGGAAGCGGCGCGATCAACAACAACGGCACATTGGTCTTCAATCGCAGCAATGACCTCACGTTGAACAACTCCATCAACGGCTCAGGAGGCTTGACTCAGGCTGGCGGCGGCACGTTGACACTGAGCGGCAGCTCCAGCTACGGAGGTTCTACACAAGTCAACGCAGGAACCCTCAACTTCACAAATAGCAGCCATTCACTGGGCGGTGACTTGAACGTAGCGGGTAACGCCTCGCTAGGCGTCACGACAGGAGCCGCGGTCGCCGTATCAGGCACTGTTCGACTGGCCAACACATCCACCCTGTCGCTGGACTCAACGAGCTTGGCCCCGGGCTTGACAGCGTCCAGCCTGCAGATTGGCAGCGGTGTTGGCTTGAACCTCTCGGGCATCACCTCCTCCAGCCAACTCGACCGCGTGCTGATTTCGACCACAAACGGCATCAGCGGCGACTTTGCTCTCACCAGTGTGGGGGGCTTCACTGGCGAGGTCGACTACCTCACACTGAACACGCGCAAATCAGTGGACGGGAAACAGTATCTGGCCAGTTATAGCCAGAGCTGGACCGCCAACAATAATTTGGCACACGGCACCTTCACCCTGAGCAATTTGCAAGACCAGTTTGAGGTCGGCGTGGCTCTCGAAAACCAGGCATCCAACAGTGCTTTGGGATGGGATGGAACTTCGTTGACTAAAAACGGCGCCGGCAGCCTGACCTTGTCTGCCGCCAACAGCTATACAGGCACCACCCGCATCAATGGCGGCACCCTGCAAGTGGGCAACGGCGGCAGCGTCGGCAATCTCGGCTTGGGCGCGGTGACCAACAACGGATCTCTGGCCTTCAATCGCAACGACGCCTTAACTGTCTCCAACGATATCAGCGGCAGTGGTTCTCTTCAGCAAAACGGCTCCGGAACGACAACGCTAACAGGTACCAATACCTACTCGGGCGGCACCACAGTCACCGCAGGCACTTTGCGAGCGGGCTCCGCTGGCGCTTTGGTTCAGAACGCCAGTTATTCCATCAGCCAGGGGGCAACTCTGGACCTGAACGGTCATACATTGACCAGCTCTCAAATCGTTAGCAACGGCAATATCCAGCTGGGCTCTGCCAACCTGGTCATCAATAGTGCTTCCGGCCAGGTTGACAGCCTTGGCGGCAAGGTCTCCGGGACGGGACACGTGGTCAAGCAAGGCGCAGGCGTACTAGCCCTGAACAGTGCCAGTGACTTCAGCGGCGGCGTCGATCTCAAGCAGGGTACGCTGAACTTGGGCAATGAAAAGGGCCTTGGAAGTGGCACGCTGTCCATGGACGACGGCACCAAGATTAACTTGACCGCCAACGGCATGACCATTGCCAACAACCTGTACATGACTGGTGACAATGATCCCGTCGTAGACACCGGTGCCAACAACGCGACCTGGGCAGGTGCGATTACCGGTGCAGGCTTCCTGACCAAGCAGGGCACCGGTGTGCTGACGCTGACCAACACCGCCAACACCTACACCGGTGCCACCGACGTGGCTCAAGGCACCTTGCAGGCCGGAGCGGCCAATACCTTCAGCAGCACCTCGGCCCACACCGTGGCCAGCGGCGCCGTGCTGGACCTAGCCGGCTTCAACCAGACCCTGGCCAGCCTGAACAACAGCGGTACCGTCAAGCTCAGTAGCAACTCTGGAGCAGTACCAGGAGCCGTGCTCAAGGTCACCGGCCCCTATGTGGGCAACAACGGTAATCTGGGCCTGTCTACCGTGCTGGCTGCTGACGGCAGTGCCACCGACAAGCTGCTGTTGTCCGGTGCCACCGCCGTGGCCAGCGGCAACACCACGGTGCATATCACCAATGCTGGCGGTCTGGGTGCCCAGACGACAGGCAACGGCATCGAGGTCATCGGTACCGAGAACGGTGCCAGCCTGCAGCCAGGCTCTTTCACTCTGGTAGGCGGCCATGTGGATGCCGGTGCCTACGAGTACCGCCTGACACAGACCGCCCAAGGTGCGGCGCTGCAATCGACGAATACGACACCAACGACACCGACCACGGCCTACCGTGCCGAAGTGCCGCTGCTGTCGGCCCTGCCGGCACAGCTGCGCCAGGCCGACATGGCCATGCTGGGCGATCTGCGCAAGCGCATGGGAGATGAAGGCACGCAAGCGACCACCAGCTCCGACTCTGGTGCCAGCCGCCGTGTCTGGGGCCGCATTCTGCGCACCGATCCCAAGATCCGCCAGCAAGGCACGGTCAGCCCGGAAAGCAGCGGTCACCTGACCGGATTCCAGGCGGGTCTGGACCTGTATGCCGACCAGAGCATCAAGGCCGGCATCTATGTAGGCCAGCTCGAAGGCGACATGAGCGTCAAGGGCTTTGCCAGCGGCGAGGATCGCAAATACGTGGGCTTCAACAACCTGCGCACCCGCTACCTGGGTGTCTACGGCAGCTGGCAAGATGCCTCAGGCCTGTATGCCGATGCCGTGCTCCAGGGCGCGGACTACCGCAGCGATCTGCGCACGGCTGGCGATACGGCCCAGGCCCGCACTAAGGGCAGTGGCTGGCTGGCTTCTGTGGAAATGGGCAAACCCTTTGCAGTGAGCTCCAACTGGCAGATCGAGCCTCAGGCGCAGATCATCTACCGCAAGCTCAGCATTGATGACACGGCGCTGAGCCTGGCCACGGTCAAAAACAAGGCCGACGACGACTGGACCGTGCGCCTGGGCGCGCGCATCAAGGGCAACTTTGCAACCGGTGCCGGTGTGCTGCAGCCTTACGGTCGCATCAATGTCTACAGGGCCAGCAACACCACCGATATCGCCAGCTTTGTGGCGCCTGGCGGAACCACCGACATCAAGGCTAGGGGCGGCTACACTGCAACCGAGATGGCCGCCGGTGCCAGCCTGCAGATCAACCCGCGCACCAGCGTCTATGGTGAGTTGGGCAAGCTGTGGGCCAATGGCGGTGACAGCCGGGTCAAGAGCGGGGTACAGGCCTCCATTGGCGTGAAGGTGCAGTGGTAACCTCGAGGGAATAGCCAATAAGGCATGAGCCTAAGCTAACATCACAAAGGCTCGCAGTCATAGCAACTGCGGGCCTTTTCGTTTTTCGAAAGATGCTCTCTTCGGATGTGAGGCCCTGACATGCTTGTGGCCGAAAGCTGAGACAGCAAACGACCCATTTCGATCGTCCGGAACGCCTCGCTCAACGACTGCTGCGGAGCGACAATGGTCAATACAATTGTGGCGCTGACACCGCTGTCTGCATATCGCACGAAGCTTTCACTTGAGCCGCGACCCGGACTTGGGCGCTCACTTACGCTGGCAGTGAAACTGTCCCGTACCAAGACCCTCTACTAGGAGTTAACCGTGTCAACTTGGGCATCAGTGGATCTGGGCTGCATGACAGTCACAGAAATGCAGAATCACATCAACCAGTGGTACTTCAAAAGAAAAGAACGGACGGTCGAAAAGTCCGAAGATGAAGACTACCCCGTGAGATACCTCTACAAGGAACCAGTAGAAGTCATCGCACGCCGCCTAGCTCTGGACGGCTACGACAAGGATTCGCTGCGCACGGACTTCACCAAGGAGCTGGCACGAAAAGCTCAGTTATGCAGATACATGATTGCAGAGGATTTGGACACTGACGGCGCGAATGCTGCACTTTTGCCCGCTCTGGAGAACAGCACCCTTGAGGACTGGCTTGCCCGCCTCAAGAAGATCGCTACCGAAAACCTCAAGGCGAACATTTATGGAGAGAAGCGCACTAACTACAGCGATCAGCTTCTGAATTACATGCTGAGTGGCGCCGATGGATTTATCTTTTCAGACGAGCTTGGGATGGGCGGGTTTGGCTTTCCATGCTCAACAGAAAATATGTATGCAGTGGCGCTGATAGAAGTGATGCCGAATGAAAAATTCTTTGTCCTTGATGCAACCTATATGGTCGACTCAGGATGGACAGAGGATTTTGACGACTTGATCGAATACCACTCTGACAATACGCATTTCTTCAAGGACTTCACAGACTCGCTCGATTCAACCAAGGACTTGGCAAATCTGGCACCAGATAACCCAGCTCTCATGCGCTTGCTCTATGCCAACGTCATTACAGTGATGGAAGCCTACCTGAGTGACACCCTCAAGAAGCAAGTCATGAAGCGCAGCGCAGTGTTAAGGCGATTTGTCCAAAGCCACGATGCATTCAAAAACAGCAAAAGAGAGCCAATAAGCGAAATCTTCAATACATACGACAAAATATTGAAGCTGGCGAATGATGCTATTGACGAGATCAGCTTTCACAACGTTGTGACCGCGAAGACTCTCTATGAGAATGTACTGTCAGTCAATTTTCCAAAGGATGTTGCCTGGCTGATTAAAGCCACCACCAATCGACATGACATCGTTCACCGCAACGGCAGAACCTTAAAGAATGAGGTCCTGAATATTGTCAGTGCAGACATCGACGAACTCGTCACAAAGGTGGTAGCTTTAGTCAAGGAGATTGACGCACAGGTGAAGGATGGGTTGCTGGACAATATTGATTGACTATGGAATATTTAATGT
This sequence comes from Comamonas sp. wu1-DMT, assembly GCF_040187805.1. NCBI lineage: Bacteria > Pseudomonadati > Pseudomonadota > Betaproteobacteria > Burkholderiales > Comamonadaceae > Comamonas > Comamonas sp. wu1-DMT. Next base: position 10,339 of record NZ_JBANEM010000031.1, on the reverse strand, counting down.
TTTCCTGTCCAGGTCATTCATTAAGCGTGTACAACGACGTACCAGAGTAAGCTTCGCGTGTGTTGCCTTGGCTGGACTTTTGTTCCTGAGGCGCGCGAAGCCGACGTCTACGGCAATAAGATAAAGATGATCGGTTGCTCTTCTGGGTGAATTTAATATGTCAAAAGGCACGGACGTGCCCAATCGAGCTGAGCATTGCCCGCCCACGCTCGAGCAATCGACCCCAAGAACGAAGCAGCCGACCGTTACAAGTTGACGAGGAAGCCGTCATTCGGTGGAGCACTGCGACTGTCCGCTACTGGCCGAACTCAGTCGGTCACGACCAGCAGACTGGCCAGCAGCAACCGGCACAGGCGGTCAGTTCGACCGGAATACGCAGCATATCAAGGTAACGTACCTTCTGCGCATCTTTCCGTGATCGACGGACGGCCAAGGAAACTAGGACAGCAGGCCCGGCACCACCAATGAAAAAAGCCCAGTCACAAGAACTTGTGAGCTGGGCTTTTTGGGTGTGGCAATTACATGCCAGGACTCAGAGAGTCGTTAGTGACTTGCTTAAGCAATTGCTCGTGACGCAGGGTCACAAAGTCTGGGCATGTCAATGTAGCGATGTTGGCTTCAGCCTCGACGCCATCCCAACTATCGTTACACCAGGCACTGATGTCGAAGTCCGACGCAAGATCTGGGGAGTAGATGACATTGGTTTCGTTGTAGAAGAAAACGACCTCTGGTTTTCCGTTGAACTCCGCTTTCAGGATCACATAGGGGCTATGTTTCTCCTGAATGCCGGTCATCAAAGGCGCATCAGCGAGTAATGATGACGCGGCTGCTATCCACCCCTTAAAGGTGCGGAGATCGTGGCCAGCGATGGCAATGGCGACCTGTTCAGCAGTCAGTGCGTAGCTCTGACGATCCGCAGTTGTGCAAAGCGGCTGATTGTTAGTTGCGGTCATTTCCAACTCTCTAAACTGGAAAGGCGCGGCCCGACTGGGCGACAACGCCCGTCCGGGTTAAAAAATCGCTGGCCCTTGGCCAGCGCGAGGTTCAAATAGCTTGCGCTTTAGATGGCGATAACGGACGCAAAGCACACCTTCAGATACCCATCGGAATCCTGGTATCCAGGCCAGTCTTTACTGCAACTGCTCATATCACCTGGACGATAGTTGCAGTGGCCGCAAGATGCGCATAAGTCATCGTCAGCGATGCTTTTGACGCCAAATGACTGGACCTTGAGCAATGCACCGCTCGCCAAGGCATATGCCTCGTGAATAGGGATGCAGTTCTCGCCCTCCTCTGCTGTCACTTCACACGGCCCGAACACCTTTGCCCCGGAAAAGCCAGCCCAACTATCTCCAGCCCAAAAGCCCGTTTTATCTTGTACGAATTCGTGATCCGAGAAGACAACGAACAACTTGGATTCGAGCTGCAGAATTGGCGGCACAAAGCCCAGAATGCGGTTCAGAACCGATCCTATGCCTTCGCCAGGATGCTTTTGGAAAGCGCCCTTCAAGAGCCGCGCATGCATCGTGTCAAGACGCTTGAGCACATCCTGTTCATCGAGTACCGGCCATTCACCTTCTTGTGGCAAGACATCACAGAGCAGAGATGGCACATAGGCTTGATAGTCCTTGGATTGCAGCAAAGCATATGTGCCAAGATCTTCCTCGCTGTCAGTGAACCAAGCCCACACAGGGTTATCGGTTGGCAGCACGGACGGCATCTGTTGGCGAAAGCCCAGCTGTAGCAGTCGTCTGTCAGATTCCGTTTGCGTGTAAGGCTCGTGCTCGATGAAATCATTACTCCCATCGAAAATTGCTTCGATAGCCAGGCGATCCATCATTTGGCGAGGGACTACTAAGCCATGCTCTGCAGTCACGGTGAGCAACCAGCCAGAGTCCTTCGACCCGAGCTCCACCAGTGAGGTGTAGTAAATGTCGCCTTCGGAATGAATATTGGCAAAGAATGAGCCTGTTGGGCGGTCGTAGCCGCATTCCAGAACCATTTCAATACCGTTCACGTTCGTTTGATTAATTAAGTGCTTGGACATGGGATTCCTTTCGTTGAAAGCAGAAAGGGGACCGTCCCCCCCCAGGGGCATGACGGCGCCCCAAGGGTAAAAAGAGAGTTAGAAGAAGATTACCCAGTGAATACGGGACAAGTTACAGAACCCTGTCTTTCGCTGTGAGCGCTTTCTGGAGCATCGTGCGAAGATGATCCTGTTCCAGTACAACACGAGCCTTATATTTCTCTTTAGCAGATGGTTCCAAGGCATCGTTTGAAGCTAATGTCCAAATTAATGCAATCACCATTACCTGGTCCATCAACAATTCAATGCTCGGGTTTTTCTCTGTATGCACCATGGATTTGTAATTCCTTGGACGTTCAAAGGTGTTTTCGAGGCTCATATTCATCTCCAGTAGATAAGGAAGATGGACACTTGCCCCAGGGCATCTAGTGCCCATCAGGGATTTATAGGTTGACACCCAACTTGCTCATTGCCGCAGACGCCGAAGCCTGCACATTTGCTTTTCGGTATGCCAGGTACGCATCAATGTCTTTGGTACCCACGTACACGGACTTTTGATTGCTCATCAACTCAGAATGGACCCTGCGACAAGCGGAGGCGTAAACAAATGAATAGGCTACTGCCCGCATCCGTTCCTTCACGCTTTGTTTCTCATGAAAGGTCAGATATAGCGACAGGATAAATTCATTGGCTGGTACGTTGAGATACCGCTTATTCAAATGAAACCAATCACCAACGCAACTGCGCGTTTTGAAGTTGTCAGCCTCAAGCAATAACTCAAGCTCTAGCTGAAACTCCACTTCATCGCCATGCCAGCGTGCTTGCGCAAACGCATCGCATTCTTCATTCTGATCGGCAAGAACCGTCTTATCGTAGAACTCCTTATAGCTCTTAGCCCAATTTTCTAGCGGAACCAGCGACTCGGCGAGATCGCGCATCATTGTTGAGGCATCCTTCAATTGCTTCAATTGAGTTGGATTGAGGTTCTCGAAATTACTTTGAGCTTTCACCAATGAGGTGGCGGTTCGCTTCGCATGGGCAATCTGATGTTTGATCTTCGCAACGCCTCGGAGCTGAATTTCAAAGTACCAACGTTCAATGAGCTCCATATCCAATGACGCGCCACGCCTTGAAGCCTTCAATGGATGCAATTCGAGATAGCGTTCAAGGACTGATTTCTTATTCATATGGCCTCCAAATATTCGAACAAAGAAAAACCCACTACCCGACGAATTTCGGGTAATGGGTTGGTTAGAGCCTCTGCTTAGTTATCTGTGCCAGTTGCCTTGCGAGACAACGGGAGCATGATGACATTGGCAGAAGGAGCCGGTGGCTTAGGCGATTTATGGGACTTTTGCAGCTTGTACTCATTGAGAGCCACACGGGTCCAACGAGCAAAGCAAACGCTAAGCGACCAAAGGGCACGAAGCAACTCCAAACACTTTCGCTTGATTCGCGCAGTAGCCTGACCCACGTCATGAGCCTTTGCATATCGAATCTGCGAGCGCTTGACCGTCTCTTCCGCCATCAGATAGGCACCTAGGAACTGAAGTTTCAGATCCGGGTACATATCCAACGTGTTGAGAAATATGCGTGCTACGACAGGGTCGTTGACGCGAGAGATCATCTTCACCAGCAGCTGGCGATCCACGTCAAAAGGCGAGGATGCCGGCTTCTTGGCAGAACGTTGAGATTGATGCATGTGTTGCTCCTAGATGTTGGGCAACACGGTCCCCGACGGGATTGTGTTATCCCGTGGGGTTGAAGAATGTCCTCGCCAGCGTGAGCTGATGCGCATCTCTCAAGGACTCAGATGCTACAAAGCTCCGAAGAGCCAATGTGCGTCGATTTTAGCGCCGAAACTGAGTGCAACGCAATCCTTGCTTCCAGCAAAGCAACCATCATCTCTTAAAATGCCTCATAATATGTTCTGTCATTTTAATGGAGCATATTGATGTCTAACTCTGCGGTGTCGTACAAGGATCTGCTGGCCCAACGCGCAACACTCGAAGCCCAGATTGAAGCAGCACGTAAAAGCGAAATCGGCACAGCCGTGCAACAGATTAAGGGTTTGATCGCGACATATGGATTGACCCAAGACGATATATTCCCCCAAGCGAAAGCAAAAGCAACTCGCGGCTCTGTTGACCCCAAGTATCGTGACCCTGAGACTGGTCAAACTTGGACAGGCCGTGGCAAGCCTCCTGTCTGGATCAAAGATAAGGATCGCTCGCAATTCGAAATCAAATGATTGCAGCAGGTTTGATATTAGATGGCCACTAAGTGGCCATTTTTTATGAGCACTTAAAATAGATCAGGCATATTCAAGTGCCCGCACTTCCTCGCGAGCTTCATCTGGCACAGTTTCTACAGCCGCTCGTTGTTGGACAGGCAATGCTTTCTTGGCTGCCTCCACCACTTCTATTTCTGTGGTGTGCTTGTTCTCCTGCAGCTGCAGCACGCCCTCATCGATAGTGCCCTGGATGATGGGCACCAGGACCAGCACATCGCGGATCTGACCCAAGCGGTAGGCCCGGTCCTCTGCCTGGCGCATCAAGGCTGGCGTCCACGGCATGGAGGCAAATGCCACGATGTTGGCAGCCGTCAGCGTGATGCCCACGCCCGCAGCCATGGTGGTGCCAATGAATACCTTGATGCTTGCGTCCCTCTGGAACGCATCTACCGCAGCCTGCCGACGCTTCAAGCTATCCGAGCCGACCAGCGAGACACAGCCTACGCCAAGGCTGGCCAGGGCCTGTTTAAGGGCCTCCACGGTGCTCATGTACTCGCAGAAGATGATGAGCTTGCCGTCCTCTCCCATTGCCTGCACGGTTTCGACCAGGTACGGAACCTTCAGACCTTCAAGGCATTTACGCAGGCGAACGATCTTGGGCATGGCCTGCAGGGTCATGTCGCCATAGATCTCCTTGTAGACATCGAGCCCCTCTGGCGACAGAGGCACAAACTGCCTCGCCTTGTCACCCAGATCCTTGAGCACGTCCTTGCTGCGACGGATCATCCAGCCCTGGATCGCTGCAGCCAGTGCTGCTCGCTTCTCAGGGCTACCCGCGTAGCTCTTGCGGAACTCAGCCAGCGTGAGACTACCGAGGCGATGGCCCGTGATGCGCAGCAGTGTATGCATCTCAATCTCGCGATTGAGCAACGGCGTGCCGGTGACGACAAAGCATCGCTCTATCCGTGCTGCCAGCAGGAACACATTGCGCGTGCGGCCGCTCTTGTATTCCTTCAGGTAGTGGGCTTCATCCACGGCCATCACCGCGAACTCCAGCTCACTCTCGCGCACTAGGCCGCCCATGCGTTCGTAGTTGCCGATCACCCAGTCACAGCCAGCCAGCGTCGAAATCCGGTCCTCACCGATCATCCCGACGCGAGCGTCTGGGTAGACCATCTTGATCTCTCGCTCCCAGTTCAAACGTAGGGATGCAGGGCATACGATCAGGACCCGGCCGCTGCCAGCAGCCATCCGGGATGCCACGACCGTCTGGCGGCTTTTGCCCAGGCCCATGTCATCGCCCATGCAGGCGCCCGATTGGCGCAGCATATGTGCGACGCCTTCGGCCTGGTAGTCGCGCAGCACGCCACAGGCGACCAGGCTGGCCAGGGCCACCCGGTCATACGGCATGTCATCGACGTGGCCATGCTCAGTCGATAGGAAACCGGTGCCCTCTTCTTCACCAGGCCCGCCGCCCCCGCCCAGCGGTGGCGATGCAGCGGGCACGCTGATAGGCGAGCCTTCGTTGCCACTTGTGGTCAACTCTTCGATGACCACCGGCTGCTCATGGACGAATACGAACTCCGACGACACGCCGGCAATGCTGGCCAGCCGCTCCATGATGAGCTCAGGATCGGCTCTGACTTGCCACGCTGACGCATGCTTGTGGAAGTAGCCGCCCAACGAGCGCATCGCCTTCACGCATAGCGGGTCGTAGGTAAAGCTAACCGCCCATGAACCGCGTGCTAGGTCTCCCTTCACCAGCGGGAAGATCTGAACATCGAGCAACTGCGAGAAGTAGTCGGGATCAGGAGCTGCGACAGCGGCGCGCAGTTGCACATCGAGCTGCTCCATATCCACGAAGTGCCCAGCAAACGCATGCTTAATCACATCGTCGGCATAACTGGAGTCGGTAGTTTGAAGCAGCCACATGCGCCGAGCTCCACTCCACCAAGCATCGTAGTTTGCAAGTGGACGGCTCACACCTGGAACTGCCAGGAGCTGCAGGCCGAGCCTGCGTCCATCCGAGACGGCTTTGATAAGGAGATCCGGCGGGCGGATCGTGACGGGCCTAGGCAACATCAAAGCCCCTCGCGAACAACTCTTGTTGCTGGTGACTCATAACCCCAACCTTCGGCCATCCATAGCGCCCATGTGAGCGTTGAATCAGAAACCTGCAGCCCCGATATAAGCGGATCAAAATCGCTGGAACACTTCAAGATAAAAGTGTCGTAGGACTTCCCGATCAGAGCGATATTTTTATTGAACACATCCTGGCAAGTATTGGCCCATGCCACAGGATCGAAATTCGTATCGACTGGATCGGGAACAACGAGCCCCAAAAATTGATATTTTTCTTGCACCATATTCTCCTGTGGACTCAATTGGCGACTGAGCATGCGCCACAGGAAAACCGATATTTATTCTGTCATCTGGTAGCTGAAGTTATGACGGACAAGCCATAACCGCACCACCGCATCAACGCGACTATCAAAGTCGCCAATCAACATAGAGTCCGACTGCGACGATTCATCGTATGTGACCGTGAGACGCGTGTGCCAGGTACCATCAAACTGGAGCTTGCAATATCCCACGCATACATCCTTGCCATTGGAATCTCGCACGACTAAGAATGCGGGTGCATTTTCTTCATTCACCTTTTGCGATGGCGCAACCACCATGGTGAATCGACCATCGACAAGCAATGTGATGTCGTCCGAGGCCTGTTGATCGGGATGTAAAGTCAAGATGTGCTCCTTGGTTAAAAACGGTCTTTAAGCAGGCTGGCCTGCGTGGTAGGGTTCCTGCACTTCGCCTGAGGAGCCATCCGACTGCTCCGTGGACGAGCGGCGTGAAGCCTCGAACTCAATGGTCTTCACACGCGACAGCAGAAGTGCGACATCCTGGGCCTCGATCTTGAACACCATCACTTGACCGCCAGTAGCCTCATCGCGCGCCATGTACTCAAGCTCTTCCCCCATCACTAGCACTCTGGCTCCCTTGCGCAGGAGCCGCGCGGCATCGCGAGCCTTCGCTCCGTAGATTTCCACCTCGCGCCAAAAACCGCCAACCTCTTCGATTCCGCCCTCCTCGGTGCGGCCGTATCGGCTGAACCGAACACGCATACTGGCGACATCAAACTCGCCGTTAGGCCCACCCTTGAGCGTCCTGAGACTAGGAGAACTACCCAGGTTTCCCTTGCCGATAAACAATTGCGACATATCCAATTTCCTTGCAGTGCTGATTGAATGCCCGAGCTGCTGCACCAGGTCAGCCCAGGCACGGACTTAGAGGGTCGAAATCGGGGAGCGTGGATAAAGAAAGACAGGAGCCTTGTCCACGCTCACGCGAATACGCTTGATATCGCCACGCGTCTGCTGGTGCTCCTCATTCAAGGCCACAGCGCGTTGGGACGCTGCCATGCACCATTGACGGAGTTCACTGGGCAGGCCTGACGCAAGCTCCTCCACCTCTTCAAAGCTCAAATGGCGGTTAGAGCCCATGCGTTGGCGCCAGCGCAGAAAGACATAGCCCGTTGTGCTTTTCTGGTGCACGACCAGATAGAAGCTCAGTCCTGGAACAGATTTCGACTTCTCGGACAAATCGCGCATCTGTTTCAGGATTGCGTCGATGCCGTCAAGTTTCTGGCGCAATCTGGACAGGGTGCCCCTACCCGTAAGGGCCTTTACGTCAGCTCGATCTTGACAGTCCTGATCCGCCAGGGCTTGACGACCCCACAGCACGTTGTTGACGACTCGGCCACGACCGGTGTGCTGCGAAGCCCCTTTTATTTCCAGATCCCTTTTCACACCAATCCCTTTCAATATCAGTTCCAAACGACTGCGCGCGGTCTTAATCAGCGGTGGCTGTAGCTTCTGGGCCAGTAGAAGCGGATGCATCGGAGCCATGCTCTTGCGCCTGCTGCAATTGGTCGCCAACTTGCTGCAGCAACGCACGTTCGGCTTCGCTGATGTTGATGAGCCGGCGCGAATGCGAAGGCTTCACTTCGGCCTTGTAAATCTGGGCTGGCACTGCACCAAACGTGCTCACCACAAACTGAATGCGCTTCGCAGCTTCCGGGTCTGCACTGAACCAGTCAGAACGGCTCAGCTCACGAATCTCTGGACGGCCAAGCCATTTGTCGAATCGGGCAGTGCCGTAGAACACGCCAAGGATGGCGCGGCTCATTGCGCTCAGCACAGCACGCGCCTGCTCATCACTCAGCAAGTTCTTGCGCTGCAGCGTTTTCTGGATACGAACAAAGTAGTCGTAGTCCACGATCAACATGGAGATCGCATAGCCGTAAGGGCTGCGGAATCCGAGGTTCAGGGTCATAGGGCGAGCGGACTGAACGATGCTCAGGCTCAGGCCGCGCTTGCGCTGGCTCTCCAGCAGCTCCTCGGCTTTAGCGATTTGGGTGCGCAACGACTCTTGAACTTGCGAGATGCCGTACTCATGGCGTACCAGTGCCCAATCTGCATATGGGTTGTCACGGCTCGTCAGTACCCAAAGGTTCCGCAGAGAGGAAGCAACGCGCTTGCCGCCAATGATCGCGTTCAAGCGCTTTTCAGGCTCCCCAGATCGCCCCTGAAAAAGTCGGTGGGCCTCGATGGTGTGAATCGTCATCTGGTCCACGCCTTCGTTCGTCAGCGGCCCGAGATCATCAATGCCTTGTACTTCGGAGTTCGTCACCACCGCGTCCGCACCACGACGATCCCGTCGCTCCGCTTGCATCTTCTGGAATTGCTCTTTGCGATCTTCCAGCTCTACATAGCGATCAAACAAAGGATCGTCTTCAGACGCGCCAGCCTGGATGAATGCCGCCAAAGCAGCTTCTTCACCAGCAATTGAGTAGCCGTCACGAAATGGCGAATTCGGGTCGGTGACGAATTTAATGCCTGGTGCACCTGCACCCAATACACCGGCCAGCATTACTGGCTGAAAGCCGGGGTCTGTTTTGATTCGATCAGTAGCCAAGGTCTTCTCCTTAAATTAAATACTTCGTCTATCCAGCGTCCGGGACTTCTCCCGACTTCCCGCCCTCGTCGGCACTGGCGTTCTCTATTGCCACTTGCGCAGCTTCTTTAGCGATGTCTTCATTCCAACCGTCGATAAATGGAAAGTGCTTCTTACTAACTGATGGCAGCCGCTCGGCAATGGGCTGTCTTAGCAAATCGAGTACCGCATCGCGATTCACGGTCACCAGCGTTTTCGTGTTCTTCTGCACGCGGACATTAATAAATCCGGTCTCTTGCAACCGCTGGAGAGTTCGTTTTACGGTGGGTAATGGAATGGTTCGGCACAGTTCGACTTCAGTGATCGACCCAGACGTAATGGCGATCTCTCCAATATCCCCCCGCTCTTTGAGTAAGACCCAAAGAACCGCAGCATCCGTGTAGCTTCTGAATTGCTGAACGAGCTGAATAAATAGATCGTTCCCTGATTTCTGATAGCTCATATTGCTTCTCTTGAAAATTGCTGTGGCTCATTTCGAGCTACATGGCACTAAGTGCCGCGTGGTTCATTTCGAGCCACATGGCACTAAGTGCCGTGTGGTTCATTTCGAGCTACTTGGCACTGAGTGCCATATGGCCCATCTCGGGTTATTCGGAAGTCAGCTCATTTCTTCGCCATTCCGACCTTCGCTGCCCGCTCATTGCGAAGAGCAAGCAACTTGGCACGCGCCGCTTCTTTGCCCAAAGGCCCATTGCCTTCGACCGCCACTCGCACTGGATTGGCGACGGCGTTGGCCGATCCTTCGTGAAAAGCTTTCAGCGATGCTTCTTTCTGGGCCTGTTGAGCATCGGCCTGTTTGGCTAACTCAATGCGCTCTGCAGCGATGACGGGGGCATACGCCCAGATGCATTCGCCGTCTCTATATTTCTTCACCACACTGTTTAGCCAGGCCACTGGCGACTTCACTTTATGAAATCGCCGGTTCGCACCTTCCATCTCGTCCAACGCTTGCTGTTGTTGCTCAAGGGGTCGTTTGCGGGAGGGGGCGGAATCCTACGCTAAGGCTTTGGCCAGCGATATTCTCCGGTGAGATTGATGTGTTCCCATCCGAGCGGCGAAACATG
>NZ_JBANEM010000030.1:0-48742 GCF_040187805.1 Comamonas sp. wu1-DMT | reverse complement strand
AGCATGTCCAGGCATTGTTCAAAGCTACAACTTCGGCAAGCACTTGAAAGCGCTCAGGTGGAAGACACCATTCCGTGCGATGTGCGAGGCGTGGGAAAAAGATCCAAGTCGCTTTAGACTTCATCCGCACCATCTCACTGTGGGACTGAACATCTAAGCGGGAGCCCGTGGCAATGAAAACCGGAACGTGGTGCCCTGTCCGCCACTCTCGACAAGATGAATGGAGACTCCATGCAGCTCCAGCATCTGATGCACGATTCTCAGGCCCAGGCCACCGTCACGGCGGGCACCACCTACGGTAAATGGACGCCTGAACAGGCCTTCGCGCAACTCTGGCGGGATGCCCGGGCCGGAGTCACTGATCGTCACCTCCAGCTCTTGGCCCACTGCTCTTATGGCTATCCTGATCGCCCCGCCTTCGGGGGTATAGCGCAGGGCGTTATCCAGCAGATTGCTCAGGACGCGCTCTATCATTCCCAGATCCGCACGAACTGCCGGAAGTTGAGGAGCAAGGTCCGCCTGCAGGGCAATATGACGCGACCCTGCCGCAAGCTCGAACTTCTGAAAAACGTCCTGCACCAGATCAACCAGAGAGAATGATTCGAGCTCCGGTTGCACAAAGCCGTATTCCAGTCTGGCCAGCTCGAACAGGCTTTGGGACAGGGCCCCTACTCTTCGACTCTGGTCGAGCGCAATGCCAAGGTAGCGCCTGCGCTCTGCAGGCTCCAGGCTTGCATCCTTCAGAAGCAAGGTCTCCAGATACCCATGCAAGGATGACAGCGGTGTGCGCAGATCGTGGGAAATATTCGCGATCAACTCCCTGCGCTCCTGATCCTGCCGCGTGAGAGCTTCCCATTGCTCGCTGATGCGCAGCACCATCTGCCGATAGGCAGCGTCCAGCACTGCAATCTCGTCACGGCTGTGATCGGCCACATCCGGGGAGCGTTCCGGCATCTCGGGAGGTGCGCCATGCATGTCAAACTGCCGAACCGACTCGGTCAGACGCCGCAAGGGACGCGTGATCAAGGTGAAGGCGACAAGGCCCGCAGCGAAACAGAGCAGCCCGACCATGCCAATCGACAGCAGTGCCGTCTTCAACACCGCATCTGCCGAGCCTCTGGCAGCAAGAAGATCATGGGCCTCGCCAAGCAGCACCACATAGATGAAGCCGACTTGCCGCCCGTTCACGCTCAAAGGGGCCGCACTGAAGACCTTGCGGCCATCGTGGCTGCGCGGATCATCACCCAGAATCGGCAGCATCTGTCCATCGATGAATCGATGAACCGGCTCAAGATCGACCCGGTCGCGACGCAAACGCCCCTCGGGTGCCGCGTGGCCGGCGATGCGACCGTCGGGCTCCAGCAGATAGACCTCCACACTCGGGTTCACCATCATCAGCTGGTTGAAAAGATTTCGCACCGCGTTAGGCATCAAGCCATTCGCATCGGTCAGCTGGGCATCGCGGGCAATACTCTCGGCGACATCGCGCGACAAGGCCTGCACCACTTCCAGCTCATGCATGCGGTTGGAGCGAAGCTGCAGCCAGGCCGAGGTACCGCTGCAGACCAGTAGCAACACGGCAAACACGATCGCCAGCCGCTGGGTCAGAGTCAGGTTCATTCGCTCTCTCCAGTTTCAGCGAACTTGTAGCCGCGCCCCCAAACCGTGAGGATCCGCGTCGGCTGTGCTGGATTGAACTCCACCTTGGCGCGAAGCCGGTTGATATGGGTGTTGACGGTGTGCTCGTAGCCCTCGTGCTGATAGCCCCAGACCGCATTGAGCAGGTCCATGCGCGAGAACACCTTGCCCGACTGGCGGGCAAAGAAATACAGAAGATCGAACTCGCGCGGCGTGAGATCGAGACGACGCCCGCTCAGACTGGCCTCCCGCGCCACCGGGTCCATGACCAGCCCATTGACCGACAGGCTGCCTGATTCCAGGCGCGCACTCTGAGCCAGAGCATCGACCCGGCGCAGCAGAGCCTTCACCCGTGCCACGAGCTCCAGAACGGAAAACGGCTTGGCCAGATAGTCGTCCGCGCCGATCTCCAGCCCCAGAATGCGATGCACCTCACTGGAGCGGGCACTGATGATGATGATCGGCGTGTAGCGGGTCATGGCACGCGCACGCCTGCATATCTCCAAGCCGTCCACGCCAGGCAACATCAGATCCAGCACCAGCGCATCCCAGCCACCGCGCTCCAGATGCGCGAGGCCGTCGTCGCCGCGGGCGCAATGCACGACCTCCAGCCCCTCGTCCCGAAGGTGGAGCGAAAGCAGATCGGCGATGTGGGCATCGTCCTCGACCAGCAGAATGCGACGGACGTTAGTCATGGGTAATCAGGTCTCCGGGAGGGACGGTCGATGCAGAACCGCATACTTTCATATTGTGCTCAAACTGCTCGCGGGGAGTTATCACGTTTTTTTTTAACTTTGCGTGAGGACTTCGGGATCGCCACTCCATAAGCTCAATGTCATCGAACCCAGAAAGCCGATGCCATGACCACCCGACGCCATATGCTGCTGGGCGCAGCAGCCTCCTGTGCAGCGCTTGCCACCGGAATCTTCCAGCGCCACGCGACTGCAGCGACAGAGACCTTCGAAGTCAGCTATACCGACGCCCAGTGGCGTGCACGGCTCAGCCCTCAGCAATATGCGGTGCTGCGCCAGGAGGCGACGGAGCCGCCCGGCAGCAGCCCGCTCAACAAGGAGCATCGTCCTGGAACATTTTCCTGCGCAGGCTGTTCCTTGCCCTTGTTTGCCTCCTCCACCAAGTTCGACAGCGGCACCGGCTGGCCCAGTTTCTGGAAGCCGCTGGACAACGCCGTCGCCACCCGCAAGGACCGAAGCTACGGCATGGTGCGTGTCGAAGCGCACTGCCGGCGCTGTGGCGGCCATCTCGGCCATGTCTTCGAAGACGGGCCGCCTCCCACAGGTCTGCGCTATTGCATGAACGGCCTGGCCTTGGCTTTCACGCCCAGGCCGGCCTGAGGAGAAACAGGCCATGCTGCTGATCGTCCTTGCCTATCTGGGTGGTGTGCTGACCATCGTCAGTCCCTGCATCCTGCCCGTGCTGCCTTTTGTGTTCTCTCGCGCGAACCAGCCCTTTGTGCGCAACGGCCTGCCATTGCTGGCAGGCATGGCATTGACCTTTGCGATCGTTGCCTCTCTCGCCGCCGTCGGCGGCGGCTGGGTGGTGGCTGCCAATCAGTATGGCCGCTGGCTGGCACTGGCTCTGGTGGCCGTTTTCGGGCTGACACTGCTGCTACCGCATCTGTCGGAGAGCCTGACCCGCCCATTGGTGACTGCCGGATCGCGCCTGTCCGAGTCGGTGCAGCAAGACGGTACACCGAAGATGGCTTCCTCAGTGTTGCTGGGAATCGCAACAGGGCTGCTATGGGCTCCATGTGCCGGGCCCATCCTGGGACTGATATTGACCGGTGCCGCCCTGCAGGGCGCCAACACCACCTCGACCCTGCTACTTCTGGCCTATGCCGCCGGGGCTGCGACTTCCATGGCTGCGGCTTTGCTGCTCGGCGGACGGGTATTTGCCGCGCTCAAGCGTTCGCTGGGTGCCGGTGAATGGGTACGTCGCGGCCTCGGTGCAGCCATGCTCGCGGGCGTGGCCGCCATCGCCCTGGGGATCGACACTGGCGTTCTGGCTCGACTGTCAACCGCATCCACCGGCGGCCTGGAGCAGAAACTGGTCGAGCGCCTGAACCAGCCTCATGGAGAAGACCCCACGACCATGCGCGGCAATCCGGGCACGATGATGCGGGGAGCATCCCAGGCACCCGCTGAGGGAGCCGCCATGATGGCTGCAGGAGCCGCAATGCGCATGAGCGGACCATCGAATAAAGCCCCTGCACTGCCCGATGAAGGCATCGCACCATCGCTGGGCGGGGCAACCCAATGGCTCAACTCCAAGCCTCTGAGCGGGCAAGACCTGCGTGGCAAGGTGGTGCTGGTGGATTTCTGGACCTACTCCTGCATCAACTGCCTGCGCACCCTTCCCTATGTGAAGGCATGGGCAGAAAAATACCGTGATCAAGGTCTGATCGTGGTCGGTGTGCACGCCCCCGAGTTTGCTTTTGAGCGCGACATAGGCAACGTGAGCAAGGCCATGAAAGACCTGGGCATCAACTATCCGGTGGCCGTTGACAACCAGTATGCAATCTGGCGCGCATTCAAGAACCAGTATTGGCCTGCTCACTACTTCATCGATGCCACGGGACGCATCCGCCACCATCACTTTGGCGAAGGAGGCTACGCCGAGTCGGAGCGGGTGATACAACAGCTTCTCCAAGAGGCGGGCAGCTCCCAGTCAACCATGGGCCTGACGGAGGTAGATGCCGGGGGCGTTCAACTGGCCGCCAACATGGATGAGGTCGCGTCCCCCGAAACCTATCTGGGTTATGAGCGTGCCGAGAACTTTTTCTCCACACCCAAAGCCGTTCCCGACAGGAGGGCAACGTATCGGGAACCGGAACAGCCCAGGCTGAACACCTGGGGCCTTGCCGGGCAATGGATGGTTGGAGCGGAAAGCGCCTTGCTGACCGGTCCATCAGGCAGCATCGTCTACCGGTTCAAGGCGCGTGATCTGCACCTGGTGCTGAGCCCCGGCCCTGACGGAAAGCCCGTGCGCTTCAAGGTCCGCATTGACGGCAAACCACCCGGCACCGCCCACGGCGTGGACGTGGCCGCCGACGGCAGCGGCACTGTCACCGGCCAGCGGCTTTACCAGCTGGTGCGCCAATCCGGAGTCATTACCGAGCACACCTTCAGCATCGAGTTCCTGGACAGCGGCGTTTCCGCCTATGCCTTCACTTTCGGATAGCCATATGCACACACACATCATCCCAGGGGCCGCCTTGAATCGGCGCGGCCTGCTCCAGACACTGGCCGGCAGCATCGTTTTGCTGGGCGGCGGACTGCTCTGGCAACCAATGGCCTTCTCTGCCGAAGAAGCGGTTCGCCTTCCTGCCCCTGTCCTGGACCTCCCGGCCACCGGACCCTCCCCGCAGCGTGCAATCTTTGCCGGCGGCTGCTTCTGGGGAGTACAAGGCGTATTCCAGCACGTCAAGGGCGTGCAACGCGCGGTCTCCGGTTATAGCGGAGGTGCTGCATCCACCGCCTCCTACGAGCTGGTCAGCCGCGGCAACACCGGCCATGCAGAATCGGTCGAGATCACCTTCGATCCGACCCAGGTGAGCTATGGAAAGCTGCTGCAGATATTTTTCTCTGTCGTCCACGATCCCACCCAGCTCAACCGACAGGGTCCGGACACAGGAACTCAGTATCGCTCGGCAATCTTCACGACCAGCCCGGCCCAGCTCAAGACAGCGCAGGCTTACGTCGCGCAGCTCGATGCAGCGCGCCTGTATCCCAAACCCATAGTCACCCGCCTCGAGGACAAGGCCAGCTTCTATCCGGCCGAGCTCTACCACCAGGACTTCTTGACCGAAAACCCGCGCCACCCCTATATCGTCTTCAACGATATTCCCAAGGTGAACAACCTCAAGCGCCTCTTCCCAGACCGCTACCGCAGCGAACCGGTTCTGGTAAAGAAAACGCGCCCATAGCGACTCCATCTCAGCGATGCTGCGGCAGAGCAGCAATTGTCGGCGCAGCTGATGGCCTGCTGCACGCCCTGACGATCCTGTCGCATCACGGAAGCCCTATGAGTACCATCCTGCCCATCGGCTTCGGTCATGTCCGGCACCACCGCCAGCAGCCTGTGCAGCATGTCTTCGCTCCCCACTCTGCCTCCTCATGCAGCCACCGCTCAGCCAGCGCACGCAGCAGGACGAAGTACTCAGGCACAGCCGGCGCGGCTGGATCAGCGTCCACGATTGCCACCACGGCAAGGTCGGAGTCAATGCGCTGGCCTGGCTCGAACAACTTCCGCACGGCGAAGTCTGGTTGCACGCCTTCCGCGCGGTCATCCAAGAATCATCAGGACTGAGCCCGCTGCGCGCCTCAGGCCAGGAATTTGGCTCAGCCCTGGCCAGGCAGATTGCAGCATATGCCTCGCCCCTTCGCCTGCCTGGCACAGGCCTTCCTCCGGCAGGAAGGGCTGCTGCCACGCCGTCCACTTCAAGCTGTAAAGCCTGCGCCAACGGGAGGTGCGCAGTACGCACACAAACGAAAAAACCTCTTAGATCAATGACCTAAGAGGTTTTTGTATTTGGTGGGTGATACATGGATCGAACATGTGACCCCTGCCGTGTGAAGGCAGTGCTCTACCGCTGAGCTAATCACCCGATAGGCGTGATTATATCAAGGATTAGCGCTCACATTTTCAAAGTTGCGCCAGGCAGTCTTGCCACCGCTGGATTTATCCATCTGCTTGAGCACATCGTCGTGGGATTGCTGCTCCTGCTCATTGGCGCGCAGCACTGGCAACTTGAAGCTGCTCAGGTCCACCGAGGGAACGACAATCGCTCCAGCCGCCGGAGCATCTGCCGGCTCCTCGGTCATGAGCAAGGCATCTTGCCCGCGCGTGAGATTGATGTAGACATCCGCCAGCAGCTCCGCATCCAGCAAAGCACCGTGCAGCGTGCGATTGGAATTGTCGACACCCAGGCGATCGCAGAGCGAGTCCAGCGAGTTGCGCTTGCCCGGGTACATCTCCTTGGCCATGACCAGGGTGTCGAGGACTCCGCCCACGCACTGCTTGAGTGGCGGGCGCTTGGCCAGTTTGAGCTCGTTGTTCAGAAAGCCCAGGTCGAACGGCGCATTGTGGATGATGAGCTCTGCCCCCTGCAGATACTCCCAGATCTCGTCGATCTTTTCCTCAAAGCGCGGCTTGTCCTTGAGGAACTCCGTGGTGATGCCGTGCACGCGCAAGGCATCTGGATGGCTGTCCCGACCCGCATTGAAGTACAGATGCAGATTGTTGCCGGTGAGCTTGCGATTGACCAGCTCCACGCAGCCCAGCTCGATCAGACGATCGCCATCGATGGCCGACAGGCCGGTCGTTTCCGTATCCAGAACAATTTGGCGCGACATTCAATTTCTCCCAATTACCTGCGGCGCTCACATCGCCCAACAATTTCTAAAACAAGCGCGCACCAAAGCCAGGACACCAAGGAAGCGCCGCCGCGCACCGAGGGTGTCGTCCCCCTCCCCTAGCGCGAAGCGCGTAGAGAGAGGGGGAAGGCGCAAAGCGCCTCAGGGGGTGCTTAATGATTCTCTTTGGCGTGATTGATGGAGTACTTGGGGATCTCCACCGTCACATTCTCGCGCGCCAGAATCGCCTGGCAGGACAGGCGCGACTGAGGCTGCAGACCCCAGGCCTTGTCGAGCAGGTCTTCTTCCTCTTCCTCCGCCTCGTTCAGGGAGTTGAAGCCTTCCTTGACGATGACATGGCAGGTCGTGCAGGCGCAGCTCATATCACAGGCATGCTCGATATTGATGCCGTTGTCCAGCATGGCTTCACAGATCGAAGTGCCGACGGGTGCTTCGATCTCTGTCCCGTTGGGGCAGTACTCGGCGTGAGGAAGAATTTTGATGATGGGCATTGTTCTGTTTATGAATTAAATGGTGTTGACACTCTTGCCAGCCAGCGCCTGCTGGATGCTGCGATTCATGCGTTCGGCCGCAAATGACTCGGTTCCCTTGGCCAGGGCCTGTGTTGCGCCCTCCACGACGGCCGGATCATCGCTGGCGACGGCCGCGCGTAGCGCTGTCATCAGGCCGTCGATGCTGTCGCGCTGCTCGGCGCTGAGCACATCCCCATCCACGTCCAGCGCGCTCTGCGTGGCCAGCAGCATGCGATCGGCATCCACGCGGGCCTCGACCAGGGCGCGGGCTTTCATGTCTTCCTGGGCCGTGGCAAAACCGTCCTGCAGCATCTGGGCGATCTGGTCGTCGGAAATGCCGTAGGAAGGCTTGACATTGATATGTGCTTCGACGCCGCTGGTCTGCTCCTTGGCGCTGACGGACAGCAGGCCGTCGGCATCGACCGTGAAGGTCACGCGGATGCGCGCCGCACCGGCAGCCATGGGCGGAATGCCGCGCAACTCGAAACGCGCCAGGCTGCGGCAGTCCGCCACCAGATCGCGCTCGCCTTGCACCACGTGAATGGCCAGAGCGGTCTGGCCGTCCTTGTAGGTCGTGAAATCCTGCGCACGAGCCGTGGGAATGGTCTCGTTGCGCGTGATGATGCGCTCGGACAGGCCGCCCATGGTTTCCACACCCAGCGACAGCGGGATCACGTCCAGCAGCAGCAGGTCGCCGGCGGTATTGTTGCCGGCCAGCTGATTGGCCTGAATGGCAGCTCCCAGCGCTACCACTTCGTCGGGATTGAGATTGGTCAGCGGCTCGCTGCCGAAGAAGTCGGCCACTGCCTGGCGAATCTGAGGCATGCGGGTGGAGCCGCCGACCATGACCACGCCCTGCACCTCATCGCGGCTCAGGTCTGCATCCTTGAGCGCGCGGCGCACGGCCGCAAGGCTTTTACTGGTCAAGTGAGCAGTCAGCGCAATGAATTCCTCACGCTTGACATCAAAAGACACTGAACCCGAGGAAACATCAGCGGTAAACGCTACAACTTCTGATTCAGTCAAGGCCTGCTTGCAATGGCGCGCGGCAATACGCCAGGCGGTCTTGTCTGCCGCCGACTCCAGCTGTGTCCCGGTCTTTTCCGCCACCCAGGCCGCCAGCGCGTCATCGTAGTCGTCGCCACCCAATGCCGAGTCGCCGCCGGTGGCGATCACTTCGAACACGCCATGTGCAAGGCGCAGCACCGAGATATCGAAGGTGCCACCACCCAGATCGTAGACGGCGTAAACGCCCTCTGCCGCATTGTCCAGGCCGTAGGCAATGGCTGCCGCCGTGGGTTCATTGATCAGGCGCAGCAGATTGATGCCGGCCAGCTTGGCTGCATCCTTGGTGGCTTGGCGCTGGGCATCGTCAAAGTACGCAGGTACAGTGATGACGGCACCATAGAGATCGTCGTCAAACGTGTCTTCGGCGCGGAAACGCAAGGTCGCCAGAATTTCGGCACTGATTTCCACGGCCGTCTTGGCACCATCCACGGTTTCGACGGAGATGACGCTGCTGTCATCGGTCTTGAAGCGATAAGGCAGCTTCTCAGGCGATTCGATATCGGCCAGGCTTCGCCCCATGAAGCGCTTGGCCGAGCTGATGGTGTTGGCGGCATCCTGCGCCTGCGCGGCCTTGGCATCAAAACCGATCTGTCGGCGGCCCATTTCCATGTAACGCACCACCGATGGCAGCAGCACACGCCCCTGATCGTCGGGCAGGCACTCGGCCACGCCGTTGCGCACTGCAGCGACCAGAGAATGCGTGGTGCCCAGGTCGATACCTACAGCAATGCGTCGCTGGTGGGGATCGGGGGATTGGCCGGGCTCGGAAATCTGCAAAAGCGCCATGAAATTCTTCTTTTGAAACATCAGAGGCCAGCGTGGCTGGCCCGCTCAAGGTGGATACGCTGCGTGCCTAGGGCACAGCGCGTTGCTCTGGCTCTTATTGTCCCAGTTGATCGCGACGGCGATCCACATCTTGCGCAAATCGCGCAACAAACATGAGGGCTCTCACCTGCTGCACGGCAGCGGCGGCATCGCCTGCCTCGTCCAACAGACGACCGCATTCGCCAAGCATCTGCTTTTTGGCAGCGAGCATCTCGCCCTCCAGAGCATCCAGTTCCTGCTCGCTGGCAGCGTCTTCCAGCGCTTCGCGCCACTCCATCTGCTGCATCAGAAATGCCGCAGGCATGGCCGTGTTGTCTTCGGCCCGAACCGGCGCTCCCGCCAGCTCGCACAGATAGGCCGCGCGCTTGAGCGGGTCCTTGAGGCGCTGATAGGCCTCGTTGATGCGCACCGACCATTGCATGGCCACGCGCTGCGCCGCTGCGCCCTGGGCGGCAAAGCGGTCTGGATGTGCTTCACGCTGCAGCTCTTTCCAGCGTGCGTCGATCTGGCTGCGCTCCTGCGCAAACTTGCGCGGCAGGCCAAACAATTCAAAGTCGTCAGATTGCAGATTCATGGCATTAAAAAACCGCCTGCAGCAGCGCTGAGGCGGTTCCGTTCTTACGCTTGGGCGCTACACACGCCAGGGACACCGAGCAAGAGCCGCCTCGCAGCGAAGGTGTCGTCCCCTTGGGAGGAAGGCGCGAAGCGACTCAGGGGGAGTCAAATCCTGAAGCTCTCGCCACAACCGCAGCGATCACGCTCGTTGGGGTTGTGGAACTTGAAGCCCTCGTTCAGGCCTTCGCGCACAAAATCCAGTTCCGTGCCATCGATATAGGCCAGGCTCTTGGGGTCGATCAGCACCTTGATGCCGTGGTCTTCAAACACCACATCATCGGGCTGAACCTCGTCCACATACTCCAGCTTGTAGGCCAAGCCGGAACAGCCCGTGGTCTTCACGCCGAGGCGCACGCCAATCCCCTTGCCGCGACGCGAAAGATAGCGGTTCACATGACGGGCAGCCGCCTCGGTCATTGAGATGGCCATGGCCTTAGGCTTCCGTCGCCGTGCGCTTTGCGCGGTAGTCGTTCACAGCAGCCTTGATGGCGTCTTCAGCCAGGATGGAGCAATGAACCTTGACCGGTGGCAGCGCCAGTTCTTCGGCGATCTGGCTGTTCTTCAGGGCGGCAGCCTCATCCAGCGTCTTGCCCTTGACCCATTCGGTCACCAGCGAAGACGAGGCGATGGCAGAGCCGCAGCCATAGGTCTTGAAGCGTGCATCTTCGATCACGCCGGTGGCAGGATTGACCTTGATCTGCAGCTTCATCACGTCGCCGCAAGCGGGCGCACCCACCATACCCGTGCCCACGGAGTCATCGCTCTTGTCGAACGAGCCCACGTTGCGGGGGTTTTCATAGTGGTCAACAACTTTTTCGGAGTAAGCCATGGTGTCTACCTCTTGAACTCTTTGTAATCTATGCTTAGTGTGCAGCCCATTGAATAGTGCTGAGGTCGATGCCGTCTTTGTACATCTCCCACAGAGGGCTCAGCTCGCGCAGCTTCAGCACGTTTTCGCGGATCGACTTGATCGCGTAGTCAATTTCCTCTTCCGTCGTGAAGCGACCAAAGGTCATGCGCAAGGAGCTGTGTGCCAGCTCATCGCTGCGGCCCAGGGCACGCAGCACATAGCTGGGCTCCAGGCTGGCGGATGTGCAGGCGGAACCCGAGGACACGGCCAGACCCTTGATGCCCATGATCAGCGACTCGCCTTCGACGAAGTTGAAGCTCATGTTCAGGTAATGGGGAACTCCGTTCTCCATATCGCCGTTCACGAACACCTGCTCCAGATCCTTCAGACCATCGAGCAGACGCTGGCGCAGTGCTCGTGCGTGCTCCATATCCTTGGCCATCTCTTCCTTGGCGATGCGGAAGGCTTCGCCCATGCCCACGATCTGGTGGGTTGCCAGCGTGCCGGAACGCATGCCGCGTTCATGACCGCCGCCGTGCATCTGAGCTTCCAGGCGCACGCGCGGCTTGCGGCGCACGTACAGCGCACCGATGCCTTTGGGGCCGTAGGTCTTGTGCGAAGCCAGGCTCATCAGGTCAATGGGCATGGTCTGCATGTTCAGATCCATCTTGCCCGAAGCCTGAGCGGCGTCGACGTGGAAGATGATGCCCTTCTCACGGCACAGGGCGCCAATGGTGTTCAGATCCTGAACCACACCGATCTCGTTGTTCACGGCCATCACGCTGGCGAGGATGGTGTCGGGACGGATCGCGGCCTTGAACACTTCGATGTCCAGCAGACCGTTTTCCTGCACATCCAGATAGCTGACTTCAAAGCCCTGGCGCTCCAGTTCACGCATGGTGTCCAGCACGGCCTTGTGCTCGGTCTTCACGGTGATCAGGTGCTTGCCCTTGCCCTGGTAGAAATGCGCTGCACCCTTGATGGCCAGGTTGTCGGACTCGGTCGCGCCGCTGGTCCAGACGATTTCACGCGGGTCGGCGCCAATCAGATCGGCGACCTGCTTGCGGGCCTTCTCGACGGCTTCTTCGGCTTCCCAGCCCCAGGCATGGCTGCGCGATGCGGCATTGCCAAAATGTTCACGCAGCCAGGGAATCATGGCGTCCGCCACGCGGGGGTCCACCGGAGTGGTTGCACCGTAGTCGAGATAAATGGGAAAGTGCGGGGTCATGTCCATGACTGGCTCGTCTTGTTTTTGGCTGACAAATCGTGAGGAATCGATGCACCTTGTGGTGCCATCAGGGCGAAGAAACATGCCGCACAGCCATGCATGTATCCAGGCCCTGACTATCGGAGTCGGGCTTCATGCCGATCTGGTTGCCGCCCGAGCACTGCTCAAGCGGCCCCGGATCAGGATTTCGCGAAGGCGTTACCCAGGGCGAACACCGAGTTCGGTGCGTTCACACGGATGGGCTTGACCACGGGTGCTGTGGAGATGGCGCGGCGCACCACGGGCTTGTCCTCGATCTGGATGCCCTTGGCCAGTTGCTCGTCCACCAGCTTTTGCAGAGTGACGGAGTCCAGGAATTCCACCATGCGCTGATTCAGTGCAGCCCACAGCTCATGGGTCATGCAGCGACCCGCTTCGCCCAGACAGTTTTCCTTGCCACCGCACTGGGTCGCATCAATAGGTTCATCCACCGAGACGATGATGTCAGCCACGGTGATGTCCGTTGCCTTACGGGCCAGCGTGTAGCCGCCGCCGGGGCCACGGGTGGATTCCACCAGTTCGTGGCGACGCAGCTTGCCAAACAACTGTTCCAGATAGGACAGCGAAATCTGCTGACGCTGGCTGATGGCAGCCAGGGTCACAGGGCCATTGTTCTGGCGCAGTGCCAGGTCGATCATCGCGGTGACCGCAAAGCGGCCTTTGGTCGTAAGACGCATACGAGCTCCTTCAGTCAGGATTGTTCGTTACAGAAACGCACGCCCGGTCACAGTACCTAGACGAGCACAGTCTCCGCCCTTACTCCGTCCTGTGATTAGGTTCAGAGCCCTTCTGTGAGGGAAGTTTGTTGTTGAGTGTTTGAGGCGAGTATATCACATTCCCCATCAATTTTGTCGGGTAACAGCGTGCACTCACGTAATAACCCCGAGATTTGCGAAGAAATATTCCTACGGTGCCGCCCCGAACAATTGCTGCTTGAGAAGCGAAAGCTGGTCTCGCACACGCGCTGCCTGCTCGAATTCCAGGTTCCTGGCGTGCTCCAGCATTTGCTTCTCCAGACGCTTAATCTCCTTGGCGATGTCTTTCTCCGACATATCCTCGACACGTGCCTGTTGTAGAGCCTGCTCCTGCAGACGCTCGGCCTCTTTGCCGCTTTTTTCGCTGTAGACGCCATCAATCAGGTCTTTCACCCTCTTGACAATCTGTTTTGGCACGATTCCGTTGGCTTCATTGAAAGCCATCTGTTTTTCGCGGCGTCTTTCGGTTTCGCCGATGGCTTTCTTCATGGACTCCGTGATGCGGTCCGCGTACAGAATCGCCTTGCCGTTGACGTTGCGCGCCGCACGACCGATGGTCTGGATCAGGCTGCGTTCGGCACGCAGAAAACCTTCCTTGTCGGCATCCAGAATCGCCACCAGCGAGACCTCGGGAATATCCAGGCCTTCGCGCAGCAGGTTGATGCCGACCAGCACGTCGAAGGCTCCCAGACGCAGGTCGCGGATGATTTCCACGCGCTCCACCGTATCCACGTCGGAGTGCAGATAGCGCACCTTCACGCCGTTGTCGGTCAGGTATTCGGTCAGCTGCTCGGCCATGCGCTTGGTCAGCGTGGTGATGAGCACGCGCTCCTCCAGCTCCACGCGCTGGCGGATCTCCTGCAGCACGTCATCCACCTGATGGATGGCCGGCCGCACTTCGATTTCGGGATCGACCAGGCCCGTGGGGCGCACCACCTGCTCCACCACCTGCCCGGCATGAGTCTTTTCATATTCGGCGGGCGTGGCCGAGACAAACACCACCTGGCGCATGCGCTGCTCGAACTCCTCGAACTTCAGCGGCCGGTTGTCCAGCGCCGACGGCAGGCGAAAGCCATACTCCACCAGCGTGGTCTTGCGCGCCCGGTCGCCGTTGTACATGGCGTTGAGCTGGCCGATCATCTGATGGCTCTCATCGAGGAACATGATGGAATCGCGCGGCAGATAGTCGGTCAGCGTGCTGGGCGGATCGCCGGGCTGGGAGGCCGAAAGATGGCGGGTGTAGTTCTCGATGCCCTTGCAGTGCCCCACTTCGCTGAGCATTTCCAGATCGAAGCGCGTGCGCTGCTCCAGGCGCTGTGCCTCCACCAGTTTGCCCATGCCCACGAGCTGCTTGAGGCGCTCGGCCAGCTCTTCCTTGATGGTCTCCACGGCCGCCAGCACCTTGTCGCGCGGCGTCACATAGTGGCTGCTGGGATAGATGGTGAAGCGGGGAATGTTCTGGCGCACCCGGCCCGTGAGCGGATCGAACAGCTGCAGGCTCTCGACCTCGTCGTCGAACAGCTCGATGCGCACGGCCAGCTCCGAATGCTCGGCCGGGAACACATCGATGGTGTCGCCGCGCACGCGGAAGGTGCCGCGCGAGAAATCCTGGTCGTTGCGCTGGTACTGCATGCGGATCAGCTGCGCGATCGCGTCGCGCTGGTTGAGCGTGTCGCCCGCGCGCAGCGTCATGATCATGCGGTGGTAGCTCTCGGGCTCGCCGATGCCGTAGATGGCCGAGACCGTGGCCACGATCACCACATCGCGCCGCTCCATGATGCTCTTGGTGCAGGACAGGCGCATCTGCTCGATGTGCTCGTTGATGGCGCTGTCCTTTTCGATGAACAGGTCGCGCTGGGGCACATAGGCTTCGGGCTGGTAGTAGTCGTAGTAGCTGACGAAGTACTCGACCGCGTTTTTCGGGAAAAACTCCCTGAACTCCGAGTACAGCTGCGCCGCCAGCGTCTTGTTGGGCGCAAACACGATGGCGGGCTTGCCCAGACGCGCGATCACGTTGGCCATGGTGAAGGTCTTGCCCGAACCGGTCACGCCCAGCAGCGTTTGGAAAGACTCGCCGTCATTGACGCCTTCGACCAGTTTTTCGATGGCCGCAGGCTGATCGCCCGCCGGTGGATAGGGCTGGAACAGCTCGAACGGCGAGTCCGGGTATTGCACGAAACGGCCTTGCGGCTCGGCATTCATATTTTGTTCTTGCATGATCTCATGTCCATGACGCATAGGGTAAGCGCGGAGTAGAATGGCAGCCCAACCCTCAAGCCTAACCTAGGCTGATGCGTTTTTTCGAGCACCGGGCAATGCCCTGCCCGTCTAACGCGCTCGGAGCAGTAGCTGGGGGTGACCTGACTTATTTCCATCCCTCAAGGATTTTTTCATGTCTCTGTTTACCGCCGTCGAAATGGCCCCCCGCGACCCCATCCTGGGTCTGAACGAGCAATTCAACGCTGACTCCAACCCCAACAAAGTGAACCTGGGCGTGGGCGTGTACTTCGACGACAACGGCAAGCTGCCCCTGCTGGAGTGCGTGCAGGCCGCCGAGAAGGCCATGATGGAAAAGCCCACCGCCCGCGGCTATCTGCCCATCGACGGTATTGCCGCCTATGACAACGGCGTCAAGGCCCTGGTGTTCGGTGCCGAGTCCGACGTGGTCAAGTCCGGCCGCGTGGCCACCGTGCAAGCCATCGGCGGCACTGGCGGCCTGAAGATCGGCGCCGACTTCCTCAAGAAGCTCAACCCCAACGCCAAGGTCCTGATCTCCAACCCCAGCTGGGAAAACCACAAGGCCATCTTCACCAACGCTGGTTTTGAAGTCGGCACCTACGCTTACTACGATGCAGCCACCCGCTCCATCGACTTCGCCGGCATGCTGGCCGACCTGAACGCTGCCGCTGCCGGCACCGTGGTCGTGCTGCACGCCTGCTGCCACAACCCCACCGGCTACGACATCACTGCCGCTCAGTGGGATGAAGTGATCGCCGTCGTCAAGGCCAAGGGCCTGGTCGCCTTCCTGGACATGGCCTACCAGGGCTTTGGCCACGGTATCGCCGAAGACGGCGCCGTGATCGGCAAGTTCGTGGCTGCCGGCCTGAACATCTTTGTCTCGACCTCCTTCTCCAAGAGCTTCAGCCTGTATGGCGAGCGCGTGGGTGCCCTGTCCGTGGTGGCCTCCGACAAGGAAGAAGCCGCTCGCGTGCTATCGCAGCTGAAGATCGTCATCCGCACCAACTACTCCAACCCTCCCACACATGGCGGCGCCGTCGTGGCAGCCGTGCTGAACAACCCCGAGCTGCACGCTCTGTGGGAAAAGGAACTGGGCGAGATGCGCGTGCGCATCAAGGCCATGCGCCAGAAGCTGGTCGACGGCCTGAAGGCTGCCGGCGTGACCCAGGACATGTCCTTCATCACCACCCAGATCGGCATGTTCTCGTACTCCGGCCTGTCCAAGGACCAGATGGTGCGCCTGCGCTCCGAGTTCGGCGTGTACGGCACCGACACCGGCCGCATGTGCGTGGCTGCGCTGAACAGCAAGAACATCGACTATGTCTGCAAGGCCATCGCCGCCGTGATCTAAGCTCACGATTCGGGGCTTCGGCCCTGAAGACCAAAGAGCAACGGACTTTCAATCCGTTGCTCTTTTTTTATGGCTGCTTCAGTGTCTACCTGATATTTGATAGCTGCCAGCGCTCTTCCCATATTGTTTTCAGATATAAAAGTATCTGAAAACATTGCGCATCAAACGCAGCAAGCTATCAAAATCTTGATCAGGCGCTCAGTCCCCAGATGGCCGAGCGCATGGACAGCGCCGCATACTGGTAGGCCGTGTTGAACACGCGCGGCGCTTCGCCCTCCTGCACGGCACCTGCCGCATACAGCAGAGGCAGATAGTGGTCGTGCGTGGGATGGGCCAGACGGGCCTGTGGCCCCCAGTCCAGAAAGGTGCTCAGATCCGCCAGATTGCCGCTGTCCAGCCGCTGCTGCACTTCGGTGTCGAACTGTATCGTCCAGTCATAGGCCTGGTTGTCGCTGGCACCGCGCTGCATGGCGCGCAGGTTGTGCACGATATTGCCGCTGCCCACGATGAGCACGCCGCGGTCGCGCAGCGCGCGCAGCTGGCGGCCCATCTCGAAATGCTTTTCGGGCGCCAGTCCATAGGGCATGCTCAGCTGCATGACGGGAATGCTGGCCTCGGGAAACATGGGCAGCAACACCGACCAGGTGCCATGGTCAAAACCCCATTTCTGGTCCAGCAGCAAGGCCGATCCGTCCAGCGGCGAATGCAGCTCGGCCGCCAGCTGTCTGGCCACCTCGGGCGCGCCGGGCGCCGGATATTGCTGGTCGAACAGCTCTTGCGGAAAGCCGCCGAAGTCATGAATTGTGCGCGGCTGGGCCATGCCGGTCAGCGCCCAGTCGGACTCGGTCAGCCAGTGAGCCGAAACGCAGAGAATCAGCTGCGGCTCAATGCCTTTGGCCGTCAGCTCCTGGCCCAGCGCCTTCCAGCTCTGGCGCCAGTGCGTGTCCTCGATCACATTCATGGGACTGCCGTGGCCGAGAAACATCACCGGCATGCGCGGCGAAGGCTTGAGCTGCTGCAACAGCTGCTCGGGCAACAGGGAAGAAGAAGTGGAGTTCATGGAAAAAGCCTTCCAGCCCCCGCCGGCGGCCAGCATGGAGGCTGCGCCCAGGGACAAAAGCGTACGTCTACGCATCTCGGTCAATCGAACACGCCCCTAGGGGCGTTTTTTACAGATAGGACAAGCTTGCCACATCGCAGCAGCGCCCGAAAGCATCGCCACCGCAACAGACTGTCCTGAAAGTGCCAGTGCCGGGGCCAGGCTTGCACTACAACAGCAGTTGCACAAGCACGACTTACGCAAATCAGACTCAAGCAAGGGCTTCGCCTCAAGGAAACCATCCTGATGCCACCCTGGCTTGCACAAGTCCAGACAAGGAAGACTCCCACTCATGCCAAGCACCGCCATTCAACCCCTGCAAGGAATTCGCATACTCAGCCTGGCTCTGAACCTGCCCGGCCCCGCCGCACTGTGGCGCTGCGCCGGCATGGGAGCCGATTGCCGCAAGCTCGAGCCTCTGGCACCCGGCGCAGGCCGCAGCGCCGACCCCATGGGCCTCTACTGCCCAGATGCCTACGCGCAGATGCATGACAAGGTGCAAACCCTGCAGGCCGATCTCAAGACCGCCGAAGGCCAGGCCAGTCTGCATGAGCAACTGGCTCAAACCGATGTGCTGCTGACCTCGTTCCGGCCCTCGGCACTGAGCAAGCTGGGCCTGGGCTGGGAAGCCCTGCAGCAGCGCTACCCCCGACTGTCGCTGGTGCGCGTGGTCGGCAGCGCGGGCGAACTGGCCGATGTCCCCGGTCACGACCTCACCTATCAGGCCGAAGCGGGCCTCGTGCACAGCACCGCCCTGCCCCCCAGCCTGTTTGCCGATATGGCGGGGGCGCTGATGGCCAGCGAGGCCGTACTCCAGGCCGTGCTCGTCAGCAGCCGCAGCGGGCACGGCATAGTGCGCGAGGTCGGTCTGGCCCAGGCCGCGCAATGGCTGGCCCTGCCCTGGCACTGGGGTCTGACCCAGCCCACGGGCGATGTCGGTGGCGCCCATGCGGGCTACCGCATATATCCCTGCGCCGACGGCATCGTGGCCGTGGCCGCGCTGGAGCCTCACTTTGCCCAGCGCCTGTGCGAAGCGGCAGACCTGCGCTTCGGCCACCCCACCGATATGCGCAAGCCCGAGATTCATCAGGGCGTGGCACGGTTTCTGGCCGCCCGCAGCTGCACGCAACTGATGCAGCTGGCCCAGGACAGGGACATTCCACTGCACGCCCTGCCCCAAACCTGAAGCAAACCAGAACCTGTTTACGCTCCCCCTCCGCGCTAAGGCCTTCGCGGGATGGAATGCTAGGGGGCGGCCCCCCGCGCGCGATACCGCAGCAATAGTGGTGCTATTGCGAGGATTTGCACGGCCGGCGAGGCAACGCCACAGACCGCCCCTGACCGGGTGTCCGCAAAGGCACTAGCCTGGGCGTTTTTCAAAGGCGTATTTCTCGGTATCGACCTCGCCCTGGCCTTGCAGCGCATAGCGGTCGCCGGCAATGGCTTCGGGCTTGAAGATGTCATCGAGCTCAGCCAGCAGCTCGGCGTCGAGATGGACGCGGCCACCGCGAATGTCTTCGTGCAGATGCTCCACGCTGGTGGTGCCGGGCAAGGCGATCACATGCTCGCCCTGGTGCAGCACCCAGGCGATGGCCAGCTCGGCCAGCGTGCAGCCAGCCTTTTCCGCCACGGCCTGCATGGGCGCCAGCAGGCGCAGGTTCTGCGCATAGGCCTCGCCGGCAAAGCGCGGCATGGTGGCGCGGATATCGCCCTTGACCAGGTTATCCACCTGCTGCAGCTTGCCGCTGAAGAAGGCGCGGCCCATGGGGCTGAAGGCCACATAGGCAATGCCCAGCTCCTTGCAGGCGGCGAGCGTGCCCAGCTCCGCATTGCGCGACCACAGCGAATATTCGCTTTGCAGCGCGGCAATCGGGTGCTCCTTGTGCGCGCGGCGCAGCGCATCGGCCCCCACTTCCGACAGGCCCAGTGCGCGAACCTTGCCCTCTTCCTTCAGGCGCGCCATCTCGCCCACCGACTCCTCGATGGGCACGTTCCTGTCCCAGCGATGCAGATAGTAGAGATCGATCACATCGGTGCCCAGGCGCTTGAGACTGTCTTCGCAGTTCTGGCGCAGGGTTTTGGGGCGACCGTCGATGACGCGGCGCATCACGCCGTCTTCGCCGCGCACGCCGGCCATGCCGCATTTGCTGGCCAGGGTGATGTGGTTGCGATGAGGCTTGAGCACGGGGCCGATCAGCGATTCGCTGGCGCCAAAGCCATAGAGTGCGGCGGTGTCGAACAGCGTCACGCCCGCATCCAGAGCCGCATGCAGCACGGCGTGCGACTGCTCGGTAGAGACGGGGTTGCCGTAGGCATGGCAGAAGTTCATGCAGCCCAGCGCGACATTGGCGACGCTGAATGGGCCGATTTTGCGGTTTTCCATTAACTTTCCTTAAGCATCCAAAGGCCTTCAACCGAACCAAGCGAGGGCGTAGGCCGCTATACAAGCTGGAGCAATATTATTCCAGCAGCCGCATTCCGGTTCGTCGATGGCCGATGCCAAGCCAAAATAATGTTCGCATCAAAATCTGTGCTCGCCAGGTGCCTGCCGGCACCGCCTTACTGCAGCGCCAGGCACAGGAGCACGGGCAGGACCGCATGCGCCGTCGCCGTCTAGGTGCACCAAAGGCTCAGGCGCTGGAGATACAGCGATCGACGATGTCGGATAGCTGCGACAGCGCCGGCACCGCCAGAAAGTCCGCTGCTGCATAAGCCGGATTCGGGTAGTCGTAATAGCCCTTGCCCGCCAGCATGCCGGTACGGCCCTTGTCCATCAACCGGGTCTTGACGTATTCGGCATTGGCTAGCTGCTGCGCATCGCCCTGCAGCCGGCCCCAGTAGGAGGACACGTCGTAGCAAGTCTTCATGCCGACGATGTCCATCATGCCGAACGGCCCCATGCGGGCACCGCGGTTGGCAATCAGGAAAGTGCGGTCCACGTCCTCGGGCGTGGCGATGCCCTGGGTCACCAGCGTCTGGGCCGCCTTGAGCAGTGCGGGGAACCAGGTGTTGATGACATAGCCGTTGTGCTCCACGGCGATGGGAATCGGCACCATGCCTGTCTCGATGCCAAAGCGGGTGACGGTCTCCAGCGTGGCCCGGGCCGTCGCCGCGTGCGGCATGATTTCCACGACATTGGCCGACCAGATGTAGTTGGCGTAGTGCAGCGCGCAGAACTTTTCGGGCCGGCCCGTGGCCGCCGCGAAATCGCTGGGCAAAAAGGTGGACGAATTGGTAGCGACCACAGTGTGGGCCTGAAGCAGCGGCGCCATCTGCTGGTAGACACCGGTCTTGACATCCGGGATCTCCGGCACGGCCTCGATGACCAGATCGGCCTTGGCCACAGCCCGGGCCATGTCCGTGCCAAAGGTCAGGCGCTGCCGCGTGGCCTCGATGTCGGCCTCGCTGGCACCAAGTTCCGTCAGATAGATGGCTGCGTAGTGCGCCTGTGCGGCGCGGCAGCGCTCCAGCGCATCTTCCGAGATGTCGTAGACGGCAACGGTTTTGCCCCTGAATGCGCTGTGCCAGGCGATCTGACCGCCCAGCACGCCCGAACCGAGGACGGTGAGGTGATTCACATGGGTCATCGCGGGCCTCCTCAGTGGGTTCTCGTTTTGAGCAGCGCAGCAAAGCGCTCGATGCTGTGCGTGATGATGGCCTGCGCGCCCGGCGACCAGCGGCCCATGTCGAAGAAGCCGTGGATCATTCCCGCACCTTCAATCAGCTCGGCCTGGCCGCCCGCAGCACGCAGCGCCTGGGCATAGGCCGCGCCCTGATCACGCAGCGGATCGAACTCGGCATTCACGATCACGGCGGGCGGCAGGTTTGCCAGGCTCTTGGCCTGCAGCGGCGCCAGGCGCGGATCCAGCGCATCAGGGCAGGTGCCGGCGTAATGGTTGTAGAACCAGGCCATGGTCTCGGCCTCCAGGAAATAGCCCTTGGCGTTCTCCTCGGCGCTGACGTACTCGGCGGCAGCGTGGTCTACCGCAGGGTAGATGAGAAATTGCGCAGCCAGAGGAATGCCCGCATCGCGCAGCTGCTGCGTCACCACGGCGCAGAAGTTGCCGCCGGCGCTATCGCCGGCCACGGCCACGGTGGCGTTGCCCCCCAGCTCATACGCATTGGCGACCACCCATCTGGCGGCAGCCACGGCATCCTCGATGCCTGCGGGGAAGGGATGCTCGGGGGCAAGCCGGTAGTCCACCGACACCACCACGGCCTGCGCGCCACGGCAGATCTCGCGGCACATGTTGTCATGGGTGTCCAGGTTGCCGATGACATAGCCTCCGCCGTGGAAATAGGCCACGGAGGGAAAAGGCCCAGCGCCCTCGGGCCGATAGATGCGCGCGGCCACAGGGCCTGCGCCGCCGGGCACGGTGATGTCCTGAACGCTGGCCACGGGCACGATCTGCTCCGGTGTGAGCGAGCCACGGGTCAGCGCCAGATAGCCGGCGCGGCCTTCTTCGGGCGTGCCGTCTGCGGTGGCTTTCCTGTTGGCAGCGGCCAGTTGCTGCAGGACGCCGGCCAGATGTGGATCGAGAGCCATGGTTGAAGTCTCCTGTCGTTATAAAGAGTGAGGGAACGGATACGGGGGCGGACCTAGCGATAGGCCAATGCATCGTCCTGCAGCGATGCGGCAGACAGAACCACGCGCTCTTCGGCGTACTCCAGGTCATGCCTCCAGGGCTGGCGGTCGCCCTGGCCGAACATGGCATCCTGCGCACGCAGCACATAGCCGGCGTTGAAGTTGTCGGCCTCTATCCATGACAGGCGCTGCATGCCGGCATCGGCTGAGGCTACGGTGGGCCGCACCTCGGCATGGCCTTGCTCGTGCATATGGGCAAGCAGGCGGCACACCCAGTCGCACACCAGGTCGCAGCGCAGCGTCCAGCTGGAGCGGAAGTAGCCCTGGGTGTAGGCCATATTGGGCACGCCCTCGATCATCACGCCCCGGTAGGAGATGCGCTCGCGAAAATCCACCGGCGCGCCATCCACGCTGAACGCAATGCCGCCGAAAAGCTTGAGATTGAAGCCTGTGGCAGTAACGATGATGTCGGCGTCCAGATGCCCGCCGCCCTTCAGCTGGATGCCGCTGGCGTCGAAGTTCTCTATGGTGTCCGTCACCACCGAGGCCTTGCCCTCTCGCATGGCCTGGAAGAAGTCGCCGTTGGGCACCACGGCAATGCGCTGCTGCCACGGGCGGTAGCCGGGGTTGAAGTGCTTGTCGATGTCGAAGCCCTCGGGCAGGTGCGAACGGATCTCGCCAAGCAGGAAGGCGCGCATCGCTTCGGGATACTGCCTGGAGGTCTGCACGATCTCGTCAGTGCGCGCGATAAAGGCGCGGCGCATGATCTCGTGATACCAGTCCTCGGGCAGGTTCAAAGGCTTGAGCAGCGGCACCAGCGGATGCTCGGACGCGGGCAGGAAAAAGGTGGGTGAGCGCTGCAGCATGGTCACATGGCCCGCATCCGGCGCCAGGCTGGGGATCAGCGTGGCCGCCGTGGCGCCCGAGCCTATGACCACGATGCGCTTGCCCGCGTAATCCAGGTCCTGCGGCCAGTGCTGCGGGTGAATGACCTGGCCCTTGAAGTCCTTGAGCGTCGGCCACTCGGGCGTATAGCCCTGGCCGTGGTCGTAATAGCCGGCGCAGACCCAGAGAAAACCCGTGGTGAAGGTCTGCACCTCGTCCGAGCCGCTGTGGGTGACTTCCAGTGTCCAGAGCCTGTCTTCACAGGACCATCGGGCCGATTGCACCTTGTGGCCGTAGCGGATCAGCGGGGCCAGATCGTTCTCCTCAATGGTCTCGGCCAGGTAGTGGCGAATCTCGTCCGCCGTGGCGATGGCATTGCCCGTCCAGGGCTTGAAGCCATAGCCATAGGTGAACAGGTCGCTGTCCGAGCGCGCGCCCGGGTAACGGTGCGTCCACCAGGTGCCGCCGAAGCCGTCCATGGCTTCGAGGATGGCGAGGCTGCGGTCCGCGAACTGCTCGCGCAGATGACGGGCCGCACCAATGCCGGAAATACCGGCGCCGATGATGAGAAAGTCAAAATGCTGTGCCATACCGGGTGTCTCCTGCTTATCTGCTGGGGCGTGAGCCGACAGGAATGAGCAGGGATCACGGCCTTGAGGTGAAGCTCCAGCGTGGGCCCGACTTGCGTCAATCGTGTCTGTCACGCAGCCATGCTAGGTCTAGCCCTCTGGCAAAACTTGTGTTTGCGCGACAGGATTTTGATGTTGCACGACATGCAGTACATACCCCGATGCCTGCCAAACACGCTGATTCCGCCGTCATGACCAGT
Source organism: Comamonas sp. wu1-DMT (assembly GCF_040187805.1). Classification (NCBI taxonomy): domain Bacteria; kingdom Pseudomonadati; phylum Pseudomonadota; class Betaproteobacteria; order Burkholderiales; family Comamonadaceae; genus Comamonas; species Comamonas sp. wu1-DMT. Next base: position 24,832 of record NZ_JBANEM010000030.1, on the reverse strand, counting down.
GTCCGCGCCGCCTCGCTCGCGTGCTTTGAAGACCTGGTGCGCGCACAGGGCGGCGACCCCGCCGCCATCCTGCGCGCCTGCGGCCTGGTGCCGGAAGATCTGGCCGACCCCGAGCGCTACCTGCCCAGCCACGCCGTGGCCCTGGTCATAGAGGAAGCCGCCTGCGTGCTGGGCGTGCACGATTTCGGGCTGCGCCTGTGCGCGCAGCAAGGTGTCGAAACCCTGGGCCTGCTGGGGCTGGTCATACAGTCCGCGCCCACCGTGCGCGAGGGCATGATGCAGGGTGGAAAGTACGTCCACTTCCACAACCCCACCCTGAGCTACAGAACCTTCATGGCGCCTGACGAGGGGCTGGAATGCGTGGAAGTGCTGTCACGCCTGCCCTCCCACGCCTCCATGCCCCAGGGCACGGAAATCTGCGTGGCCTATATGTGCCGCCTGATCCATGTGCTGTCCGAAGGCGCGCTGCGCCCCGCGGCCATCCATCTGCGCCATGCCCCCGTGGGCAGCAGCGCGCAATACCGACGGCACCTGGGCCAGTTGCCGCGTTTTCGCTCCAGCTTTGACGGCATTGCCATCGACCCTCTGGCCTGGCGTCAGCCCATGCCTAGACACAACCGGCTGCTGCAGCAGTTTGTCGAACGTTTCTTGTTGGGAGCAGCGCCAGGCAGAGATACCGGCGTGACAGACCAGGTGCGCAGCGCGCTGGCCAATCTGGTTCGCATGGGCATGGCCGACCTGCCCTCGGCGGCACGCGCCCTAAGCCAGCACCCGCGCACCCTGCAGCGGCGCCTGCAGGCGGAAGGCGCCGCCTTCGAAGAACTGCGCGATAGCGCGCGCAAGACCTGGGCGGCCCAATTGCTGGCGCAGCCTGAGCTGAGTCTGGGCCATATCGCGCAATTGCTGGGGTATTCAGACCAGGCCGTGCTCACCCGCGCGTGCCAGCGCTGGTTTGGCCAATCCCCCCGTCAACTCCGCCATCGCTCCTGGGAGGGATAGCCTCGGTATAGGGTATAGGGCCTGGATTCGGGCAGGCAAAAGCCTGATCACGATCTCCCGCGACAGAGACTTTGCGCAATGAAACAAGCCCCCGCAGCCACAGGCTGCGGGGGCTTTCGTGCGGAGATGCGCCAGGCAATCAATCCGCGTTCAGTTGCTGCTCCAGGTCGTGCAAGACCTTGTAGCAGTTGAACACCTGCTGCACGCTGGAGTTGGGTTCGCGGCCTTCGCGGATGGCGGCGAAGAATTCGCGGTCCTGCAGCTCGATGCCGTTCATGGACACGTCAACCTGAGACACGTCGATCTTCTCGTCCTTGCCGGTGTACAGGTCGTCGTAGCGGGCCAGATAGGTGCCGGTGTCACCGATATAGCGGAAGAAAGTGCCCAGAGGGCCGTCGTTGTTGAACGACAGGCTCAGCGTGCAGATCGCGCCGTTGGCAGCCTTGAGCTGGATGCTCATGTCCATGGCGATGCCCAGATCCTTGTGGATGGGGCCTTGCACGGCGTTGGCCTTGACGATGGGGCTGCCGGCCTGGTAGGCGAACAGGTCCACGGTGTGGGCAGCATGGTGCCACAGCAGGTGGTCTGTCCAGCTGCGGGCCTGGCCCAGCGCATTCATATTGGTGCGGCGGAAAAAGTAAGTTTGCACATCCATCTGCTGGATGTTGAACTCGCCGGCTGCTATCTTCTTGTGCACCCACTGGTGGCTGGGATTGAAGCGGCGGGTATGACCCACCATGGCCACCAGACCGGTCTGCTTTTGCAGCTCGGCCACTTCCTGGGCGTCCTTCAGGGCATCGGCCAGAGGGATCTCGACCTGCACATGCTTGCCGGCCTTCATGCAGGCAATGGCCTGCTCGGCGTGCATCTGCGTGGGCGTGCACAGGATCACGGCATCGACCTCGGGCAGCGCCAGGCTTTCGGCCAGATCGGTTGCCACATGCTTGATGCCGTATTTGTCGGCCACTTCCTTGGTCTGGTCAAAACGGCGACCGACCAGGGAGACGACTTCCACGCCGTCGATGTTCTTGATGCCGTCCAGGTGCTTGATGCCGAAGGCACCTGCGCCAGCCAGCGCTACTTTGATGGTCTTGCTCATGATTGGGATCTCCGTAGAGCCGCCTCAAGGAGGCGAAGCCCCCCACAGGGGGCAGTGAATACGCGAAGCAGCGAACGTGGTGAAACGTTTACTGATTCTCGAGGATCAGATGGCCCACTGCGGTGTTCGATGCGGGCACATGGTAGAAGCGGTGCGCCACCTTGGGCAGCGGTGCGGGGCCGTCCACATCGGACATGGCGCCGCGCGCGATCAGCCACATCACCAGCTCGATGCCTTCCGAGCCGGCTTCGCGCACGTAGTCGATATGTGGCATCTGCGCCAGACCGTGGGGGTTCTCGACCAGCAGGTCCAGGAACTGGTTGTCCCATTCCTTGTTGATCAGGCCCGCGCGCGCACCCTGCAACTGGTGGCTCATGCCGCCCGTGCCCCAGATATGCACGTTGATGTCCTGGTCGTAGCTCTCCACGGCCTTGCGGATGGCGCGGCCCAGGTTGAAGCAGCGCTGGCCGGTGGGCACGGGATACTGCACCACGTTCACGGCGAAGGGGATCACCGGGCAGGGCCAGGAGCCGGTCTTGGGGTCCTGCTCGCCGCACATCAGCGACAGCGGCACCGTGAGGCCGTGGTCCACGTCCATCTTGTTGACGATGGTCAGGTCGAAGTCCTGCTGAATCACGGACTGGGCAATGTGGCTGGCCAGATCGGGATGGCCGACCACCTTGGGCACGGGGCGCGGGCCCCAGCCTTCGTCAGCGGGCTGGAATTCCGCAGCCGTGCCGATGGCGAAGGTGGGAATGCAGTCCAGGCTGAAGGCCGTGGCATGGTCGTTGTAGACCAGGAAGATCACATCGGGCTTGTTGTCCTTCATCCACTGGCGCGAGAAGTCATAGCCCTTGAACAGAGGCGCCCAATAGGCTTCCTGGGTCTTGCCCATGTCCATGGCAGCGCCGATGGCAGGCACATGCGAGGTGAAAACGGATGCGGTGATGCGTGCCATGTCTTAGTTGCCTTCCTTGTTCTGGTTGCCTGCGCTGCCCTGGGGTTGATGGTGTGCCTGCGCATCACCGTCCTCGCCCACATAGCGATTGCCTTCGGCAGAGCGGCCGCCGCCCATCATCATGGCGCGGTACTCTTCTTCGGTCATACCGGTCATGGAGCCAGCCATCTGCTGGAAGCTCTTGCCGTCGGTGGCGCCGATCTTGGCCAGGAAGTAGATATTGCCGCCGGTGCGCATGCACCAGTTCAGATCGCGCGCCAGCACGGCCTGCTTCTGCTCTTCGGTCATCGCCCACTCGTCGAGATAGGCACGCTCGTTGGCGCGGAAGCGCTCACGGTTCTCGGCCTTCATCAGGCTCATGCAGAACTGGTTGAGCCAGTAGCCCTTGCGGGACTGCTCGGCATCGAAAATGATGGTGCCGGGCACGTCCAGATACGGTTTTTCCAAAGCCATAAATTCTCCTCGTTACGGATGGCGCAGCCCATGCGACAAGGCTGCGGCCTGTTTCCGGGTGTATGTGTCGCCGGAACTCCGTCAGACCTCTTCGGGCCAGTACAGACGCATGGGGTTGTCCACCAGCAGCTTTTGCTGCAGCTGCGCGGTGGGAGCGATATGAGGAATGAAGTCCACCAGCAGGCCGTCGTCGGGCATGTGGTCCTTCAGGTTGGGGTGCGGCCAGTCCGTGCCCCAGAGCACGCGATCGGGGAACTCCTCGACCACGCGGCGCGCGAAAGGCACCACGTCCTGGTAGGCATTCTGCTCACCATGAAGGGCCTTGGGGCCGGTGACGGACAGGCGCTCGGGGCAGGAAACCTTGCTCCAGACATTCTGGTGCTCGCGCATGAACTTCAGGAACAGGGCGAACTCCTCGCTGTCCACGCCCTTGGTCACGTCGGGGCGGCCCATGTGGTCAACCACCACGGTGGTGGGCAGCGCAGTGAAGAAGTCCCACAGCTCGGGCAGATCCACGGCTTCGAAATAGATCACCACATGCCAGCCCAGCTTGGCGATGCGGCCGGCGATCTCCATCAGCTCGTCCTTGGGCGTGAAGTCCACCAGGCGCTTGACGAAGTTGAAGCGCACGCCGCGCACGCCGGCGTCATGCAACTCCTGCAACTCGGCATCGCTGATGGAGCGCTTGACGGTGGCCACGCCACGGGCCTTGCCGCCTGAGGACTTGCAGGCATCGACCATGGCGCGGTTGTCTGCACCGTGGCAGGTGGCCTGCACCACCACATTGCGCGCAAAACCCAGGTGGTCGCGCAGCGCATACAGCTGGGCCTTGCTGGCGTCGCAGGGGGTGTACTTGCGCTCGGGTGCGAAGGGGAACTCGTTGCCGGGGCCGAACACATGGCAGTGCGCATCCACAGCGCCGGCAGGCAGCTTGAACTGGGGCTTGCTGGGGTTGGCATACCAGTCCAGCCAGCCGGGGGTCTTTTCAAATTGGCTCATATCAATCCAGTCCTTATCTTGAAAAAGTGATCAGATCACCATCAAATCCTTGCCCACCACGGCATCGCCCTTGAAATGCTGGCGCACATCGGACAGCAGCATTTCGTCGGTGATGCTGGGGTCGTCGCCCGGCACGATGTGCGAGAGCACCAGCTTCTTGACGCCGGCGGCCGCAGCGATGCGGCCCACATCCACCGAGGTGGTGTGACAGGCCAGCAGATGCTCCTTGAGTGTGGCGGCATTGGGTACGCGCTTGACCATGGCGTCCACGGCGGGCACATAGATCACCTCGTGCACCAGCACATCGGCGCCCTTGGCCAGCTCGGCCACGGCCGGGCAGTAGGTCGTGTCGCCCGAGAAGACCACCGAGCGGTCCTTGGTGTCGAAGCGCAGCGCAAACGAGTCCGCGATGGGCGGATGAATATTGCGCACCGCCGTCACCTTGACCTTGTCGTTCTCCAGAATCACGCCGGGCTTGGAGAACTCGTGCGTGTTCACCATCTTGCGCAGATCGGGCTTGCTCTCGTCGGGGATGCGGATATCGATGTCGAACTTCATGGATTCCATGAAGGCCTTGGTCATCGCATCCAGCGTCGGCGGCCCCCAGACATCGACCTGGTTGCGCAGGCCGGCAGCCCAGGCCGAATACAGCAAGGGGCCGTACTCCAGGTTGTGATCCGAGTGCATATGCGTGATGAACACCTTGCTCAGACGCGGCAGCGCAATGCCGGCCTTGACCAGCTGGGCCGCCACGCCATAGGCGCAATCGACGACGAACGGCTCGCCGTCGATCAGCAGCACGCTGGCCGGGTTGGAGCGCTCGCCGCCCACGCGCGGGCCGCCCTTGGTGCCCAGCAGAACGAGCTGCGTGCCCTTGTTCCCGGCAGCGGCCTTGACAGCCTGCGCCAGCGCATTGCCGGCAGTACCCAGACCCAGTGCGCCGGCGCCAGCCAGACTGGCCGCTGCGGCGAGGCAGTGACGGCGCGAGAGGTTCACGGAAGATTTGAAGGAAGAGAACATGCGGTTGCTCCTGTTGTAATGATTTTTGAGGACCGATGTTCCGATTAGTCGATGTACTTGAGACCAGCCTTTTCCAGGGGCTCGCGCATCTTGTACATATCCAGGCCCAGAACGCCCGAAGCCAGCTTGGCGCGCTTTTCGCCTTCGAAGCTTTCGCGCTTCTGGGCGGCGGCCAGCACTTCCACGGCACGCGCGGCGGGCACGCAGACCACACCATCGTCGTCGGCCACGATCACGTCACCGGGCGTGACCAGCATGCCGGCACAGACGATGGGGATGTTGACCGAGCCCAGGGTGGCCTTGATCGTGCCCTTGGAAGAGATGGCCTTGCTCCAGACCGGGAAGTCCATCTCCTGCAGCGTCTTCACGTCGCGCACGCCGGCATCGATGATCAGGGCGCGTGCGCCACGCGCCTGAAAGCTGGTGGCCAGCAGATCACCGAAGTAGCCGTCGGTGCACTCGGCGGTGACGGCAGCGACCACGATGTCGCCGGGCTGAATCTGCTCGGCAGCCACATGCATCATCCAGTTGTCGCCGGGCTGCAGCAGCACCGTGACGGCGGTGCCGGAGACCTGCTTGCCGGCATAGATGGGGCGCATATAGGGCTTGAGCAGACCGACGCGGCCCATGGCCTCGTGCACGGTGGCGGAGCCCAGGGCGGCCAGGCCGTCAGCAGCAGCGCGGTCGGCGCGCTGGATATTGCGGTAGACAACTCCCAGTTCGTACATGGAAATACCTCTTTGCTTTGACGTTATTGAATCCAAAAAGTGAGCTGGTAGCACTTGTCATTCATCAGATATGAATAGTTTTCTTATTGAAAACCTTTCAGACCGTACGCTAGCAGCTCTCTTTTTTGAGAAGTTACAGCCCCTTGGCCTTCAGCGCCTTGTCCAGGCGCGTGAACACTCGGCGAGCATTGCCTTCGTAGACTGCGTGCTTTTCATCGGCCGTCAGGTTCTGCGTGGCTTCGATGTAGCGCTTGGTGTCGTCGTAGTAGTGACCGGTCTGCGGATCGATGCCGCGCACGGCACCGATCATTTCGCTGGCGAACAGAATGTTCTTGGTGGGAATCACTTCCGTCAGCAGGTTGATGCCGGGCTGGTGATAGACGCAGGTGTCGAAGTAGATGTTGTTGAGCAGATGCTCTTCCAGCAGCGGCTTCTTCATCTCCTGCGCCAGACCGCGGAAACGGCCCCAGTGGTAAGGCACGGCGCCGCCGCCGTGGGGGATCAGGAACTTCAGGGTCGGGAAGTCCTTGAACAGATCCGAAGTCAGGCACTGCATGAAGGCCGTGGTGTCGGCATTCAGATAGTGGCTGCCTGTGGTGTGGAAGCAGCTGTTGCAGCTGGTGGAGACATGGATCATCGCGGGGATGTCGTACTCCACCATCTTTTCATAGATGGGGTACCAGCTCTTGTCGGACAGCGGGGGCGAAGTCCAGTGGCCGCCCGAAGGATCGGGGTTCAGGTTGATGCCGACGTTGCCGTACTGCTCAACGCACTTGACCAGCTCTGGGATGCAGCTTGCAGGGTCCACGCCGGGCGACTGGGGCAGCATGGCGGCGGGAATGAAGTGGTCGGGGAACAGCTCGCTGACGCGGAAGCACAGCTCGTTGCAGATGGCGGCCCAGGTGCTGGAGGTCTGGAAGTCACCGATGTGGTGCGCCATGAACGAGGCACGGGGGCTGAAGATGGTCAGATCGGAACCACGCTCCTTCATCAGGCGCAGCTGGTTGGTCTCGATGGTCTCGCGGATTTCATCGTCGCTGATCTTCAGATCGGCCACCGACGGGGTCTTGCTCGGGTCCTTGAGGCCGGCGATCTGCAGATCGCGCCATGCGCCCAGGGCCGCAGGCGCCGTGGTGTAGTGACCGTGTACGTCAATGATCATCTTCAAGCTCCGTTAAAAATAATTCGTCAATCAAAAAGTTCAGTGCGCGCCGCCCAGGCCCAGCATGGAGGTGCGCGGTGCGCCGCCTGCATAGCGGTTCTTGACCAGCAGCGCCAGCGCGGCGATGACACCGGGAATGGCAACCACCATGAAGACCTGCGGCAGCTCCAGGTGACGGCGCGACAGCTCAGCCACCAGGAAAGAGCCTGCAATGCCGCCAAAGCGGCCGATGCCCAGCATCCAGGACACACCGCTGGCGCGGCATTCCGTGGGGTAGTACTCGGCAGCCAGCGCCTGCATGGACGACTGTGCCGCATTCATCAGCAAACCGGCAATGAATACCGAAGCCACCAGCATGCCCACGCCGCCGCCGAGCACCTGGCCGATGAAGGCCACGCCCAGGCTCGTCAGGAAGTAGCCCGTCGCGATGATCAGATTGGCATTCCAGCGGTCCATCAGCAGACCGACGAAGATCGCGCCCACGCCGCCGAGCTGGAACAGCGCAGCAATCACGGCCGCCTGGCTGGCGGGCACGCCCGCTTCCTTGAACAGCACAGGCATCCAGTTGACCAGGCCGTAGACGATCACCAGGCCCATGAAATACGTCACCCACAGGGCCAGCGTGCCGACCAGATACTTCTGCGAGAACACCAGACGCAGGCCCTGAGGACCCTGCTGTGCCTGGGCGGCAGCCTCGCCGCCGTCGTTCAGCACAAAACGCGCTGCATTGCGGGTGCCGGCGGCGATGCGCACCATCACCTTGCGCACGCGGTCTGCCGAGTAGTTCTTGAGCACCATGAAGCGCACCGACTCGGGCAGCATCACGATCATCAGCACGGCCAGGATCAGGGGCACCACACCGCCCACGATCAGCAGGCTGCGCCAGCCGAAATGCGGAATCATCCAGGCCGCGATAAAGCCGCCGAAGGCCGAGCCGATGGGGAAGCCGCAGAACATGCAGTTGGTAATGAAGGAACGCTTGCTGTCAGGGCAGTATTCGTTCATTAGCGTGATGGCGTTGGGCATGGCGGCGCCAAGACCCAGGCCGGTGATGAAGCGCCAGATGGTCAGACCTTGCAGATCGTGCACCAGACCGGAAGCAATCGATGCACCGCCCATCACCACCGAAGCGATGATCAGCACGGTCTTGCGGCCCACGCGGTCCGCCAGCGGACCCGCGCCCAGCGCGCCGAACGCCAGGCCGAACAGGGCCGCGCTCAGCACCGGGCCCAGATGGGACTTGTCGATGCCCCATTCGCCAAGCAGCGAAGGTGCGATGAAGCCGATGGCGGCGGTATCAAAACCGTCGAGCAGAACAATCAAAAAACAGAGGAAGAAAATTCCCCACTGGAAGCGTGAAAACGGGCTCTCGTTGAGCACGGTCTGCACATTGACGACCGCAGGGCCGGTGTTCTGTTTGCTAGTTTGCGAAGTCATATTTGGAATCTCAGTTGCCTCTCTTTGTCGCCTCTATCTCCTGTCTCGCGGCTGGCGCCAAAGCCTCAAAGGCATCTGGTACGTCCGTCACGAAAGGGCTATGACTGCCCTTTTGCTGGATGGGGTGTCAGTGCCAGGCCCCCGCCTGGACACGAATCAATTCAAGCGGGCTCCATGCCCTGGCGGCGCTTGGCCGCTTCGGCTTCAGGCGAAGCCATGAAGGCCAGCAGACGCTGCACGGCATCCGCATGTGCCGAGCCCGTCACAACGCCGGCAGAAAATACCGTATCGATGGCAATCGCGGCAGGCAGGCCGCCCACGATCTGTATGCCCGCAACATGGATCAGCTCGCTCAGTTGCTGAAAGCCCAGCGCAACTTCGCCCGAAGCAATCATGGAGCCCACGGGAACGCCGGGCCGGGCCTGCACGATGCGGGGCTTGATCTCGTCGGCAATGCCCCAGCGCTCGAACAGCTTTTGCAGTGCCACACCGCTGGGGCCGGTGGAGTAACCAATGCTGGGCGCGGCCAGCACGGCAGCGCGCACGGCCTCTTCAGAACTGATATCGGGCTGCTCCGCAGCAGCAGGCACGGCCACGGCAGTACTGGAGAGCACCAAGTCCACCTTGCTGCCTGCAACCACACGGCCGGCGGCCTGCAGCTTGTCGATGGCGTTGGAGGCCAGGAAGACCACATCAAAGGCCTCTTCACCGGACTGCACACGCTGCGCGGCATCCACACCGCCCACGGATTCGATCTGCACCGGCTCGCCGCCCTGGGCCTGCCAGGCTGCAACCAGATCCGCCAGGACCTGGCGGGTTGCCATGGAAGAAATGCCATTGAGTGCTGCGCTCATGCCGGAAGACTCCTGAAGTGGATGCCATGGCTGCCCCGCGATCTCGAATGCCGCGTCCCGGCCATCGAGGCCTTTCAAGCCACTCCCGTCACGCTGCGGGCAGACTGCACCGGCAGGACGGGGCGCTCGACAGGGCGTGCATCAGGGCAACCATCTAGTCAAAACGAATGAGACTATTGTCGGCAGCCCCGCGCCCTCCCACTAGGCAAGCCCTCCGCTAGCAGCTATGCCGCAAAGGCATAGCAAAGTGCTTGCTCATAACACGTATAAATACCTACAAACAAAGCGCAAAGCCAATAAAAGGAAAAGGCTGAATGCTATTTTTTTTAATAGCACTCAGCCTTCATTGCTGCGCATAAGCAACAGTGAATTTAGTGGTTAACCCCTAATTCAGTCATCATGGCGTCCATGCCCACGCCCGTGACCATGACCACGCCCCCGGTCATCGCGATCATGCCTGTCCCAGTCACGTCGATCGCGGCGATCGTCTCTGTCCCAGTGCCTATGATCCCGGCGGTCGTCATGCCAGTCGCGTCGCTCGTGGTGGTGGCGCGGCGGAGGTCCTGCACGCCAATGGGGCGGCGGATTGCGCAGGAAATAGACCGGCCGGCCGCAGGCGTGATAGCTGCCGCAGTAGCGGCGCCAGTTGCGCGAATGGCCGGGCGGCACCCACATATAGATGGGCTGCACCTGCGGCACTACCGGGCCGCCCCACATCGGCTGGGCATACAGCAGCGGCGGTGGTGCATTACCGATATTGACCTGACCGTAAACCCCGGGCGCCAGCTGGCCTGAGATGGAGCCGCTGATATAGGCCTGTGCCTGGGCGGCACCCGCTGCGCAAACCAGCGCCAAGGCTGCCAGGCTGCGGATGAGTGAAGTGCGATTGGACATATGTCTCCATGCTCGATATAGATCACCGTGGGCCGGCGAGATCGCGCTTCGTCCCGGAAACGCTTCAGTCCTTAACGCGCCAGAGCCGAATCTCGCTGACCCGGACCGGGCATGAAGCGTAATGAGGCGTAATGAGCTCATCCGGCTCATGGGCTGAATGGCCTGCAGCCCTGTCACCTGATCGTCTGGCCCTGCAGACCTTTTTTCAGAATCAGGTCCACCACGGGCTGCTCGCGCTTGTTGGCACGCATGCAGTGATCCTTCTGGAAGTGATCGGTGATCCGGATGACCCAACGCGCCCAGCGCTTGTTCTCGCGTTCGCGCCAGGCATGCGATGACACGCTTTCCCAGGCATAGCCATTGAGCACTGCCGCATTGACAAAATGGTCCAGCGCACGCACTCCGGCCCTGCCCCGCTCCGTCTTGCCGAACAGGCCGACCCAGCAAAGAATCAGCCAGCCCACGACCGCCAGCGGGACGACTGCACACATCAGCGCAAAACCTGCCAGGCGCTCCTTCATGCAGCCTCTCTCTTGCGCAAATTGATGCGTACGCCATTTTCGGAGCGAATCGTCAGCCGCCCCACGGGCTGCGGCACATGGCCTGCCGCCGGCAGGATTTCATAGCGCTGCAGCAGGCAGGCCAGAATCAAGACCGCCTCCTGCAAGGCAAAGGCTGCCCCCAGACACACGCGCGGACCCATGCTGAAAGGCATGTAGGCGTGTTTGATGGCTTCCTTGTCCTCCTCACGGTCAAAGCGATCCGGGTCGAAGGCATCGGGGTTCTTCCACCATTTTCGGTGGCGCTGCAGCAGCCAGGGCGCCACCACCACCGTGCTGCGCTCCTTCAGCTGCTTGCCCCTGATAGGGCAGGACTGAACATTCTCCCGAGCGAAGAAGCCCACAGGGGGAAACAGGCGCAAGGTCTCCCGAAAGATATTCCAGACCTGAGAGAAGCTCTTCATGTCCGCCTGCTGCGGCAGACGATCGCCAACCACCTCCACCACTTGCTCGTAGGCACGCTGCTGTATATCGGGTGACTGGGCCAGAAGATAACTGGCCCAGGTCAGCGCGCTGGCCGAAGTTTCATGCCCTGCCAGAAACAGCATGGCGACCTGATTGACCAACTCTTCCTCGTTGAAAGGCTCGCCGGTGTTCGGATCCTTGGCCTGCATGAAGGCGGCAAGAATATCCTCCTGCTCCTCGGCCTCCCCCTTCAAATGCGCTTCATAGCGCGGCTTGATCATGGCGTGCAGCAAGCCACGAATCTCCCTGGCCGCCTGGTTGCTCTGCCAGCGATACCAGGGCATGGTCAACCAGCGAGCACCGAACAGTGCTGGCAGCATGAGCTTGGGTGCCAGTGACTGATAGCGGGCAAATGCCTCGAAGATGCGATGCGCATCCGGCCCCTGCATGGGCTTGGAGAAAATCGTGCGGAAAATGATGTCGGCCGTGACATGGGTCATCTCGATCTCGATGTCGTACGGCTGTCCCTCCTCCACGGCATCCAGGCGCTCCAGCATGGATTGCGCGGCTCCCAGCATGCGCGGGAAAGCGACGTTCACGCGCGCCTGGGCAAACGCGGGGTTCATCATGGTGCGCTGACGCTGCCACTGCTCGCCATTGGTCGTGAAGATGCTGTCCCCCAGCAAAGGCTCCAGCGATTCATGCAGCAGATGGCTCTTGGGAAACTGCTGCGCCTCGCTCTGCATGACTCTCTTGACCTCTTTGATGTCATTGAGCATGTAGAGATCCACGCCGGGCAGATGAACCTCACCCATCTGCATGCTGTAGCTGCGCTCGAACAGGGCGTCCATCCAGGAGCGCCGCGCATGCCAGAACATGCGCAGCTTCGATGTCTGTTCGGGGTGGGGCTTGGGATAAACGGGACAGAAACGACTCATCGCACCAATTTCCTCTCTATGTAGTCATGCATCGGACCGGCGCTGGTGAGTAACTCGAAATAATCATAGGCACCGGCAACTTCGCCGGCCATCAGATACTGAAAATGCATGCGCATCTTGTTCCTGCGCAACCAACGGTAGGTTGTCGGCAAAAACAGCTTGTGAAAGCGCGGGGAGCATATCGCCTGCGGATTGAATCCCCACTGCGGCCGGCGCTTGCGGGAATCAGCAACGGAGTTGACGGACGGGGCCCCATCCTTGCGCCCATCCTCGCGCAACGACAGCCCCACCACATCACACATGCCGAAGCACACGCTATCACTGGGAGAAGAAATGTCGGCCCAGTACACCGCTTCGTCCATGGCGACCTCACGCAAGGTTTGCCGCAACGCGCCAGCGCCGGGAAACAGCCCGAACAACGGAATGCAATTGCCCAGGGTGACCAAGCTCACCAGCGGCTTGCGCGAAGCGTGTGAGGATAACGGATCTTCAGCCAGCTTACGGCGAAGCGCCTGAGTCAACTTCAGAGCCTGCACACTGCCGACACTGAAGCCGACCACGACCACCTCGCGCCACCGCTGCTGCTGCATGGCCTGCGCCACCTCGGCGGCCATCGCCTCGATACGAGCATCCAGCACGGGGAACGTTTTCCTGGAACTGGCATGGGCAAAGTTCAAAATTCTCAAAAGCCAGCTGATATGCAGATACCGGTCCAGCACAAAGCCGCCCCAGCAAACGGCAGCAAGCACTGCAAGCATCAGCGCGAATGCGCCCCCTTTGGGCAAACCGTCCCATAGATTAACGAGCAAGGATCCCATGCCGATTCCGGCCAGCAGCACCAGCAGCATGTAAAACAGCGGATACATCAGCGCCCACAGGGTAAAGCGCGCCTGCTCCCGCACGGGTTTGAGCCACTGCCTCAAATTCCAGATGGAAACATAGGTGCCCAGGGCCTGGCGAAAGACTTCCGCTCGACTTTGGGGCCAATGAAGACGAACCTGATCATGCCAGTCAAAGAAAACAAAATCGGCAGATTCAGTATTTTCGGAATCCCTCTGAGAGACCCGCCATTGAGAATGCAGCGATTTTTCTTGCGCGGCCTCGCCCTCACTCCACTTCTCTCTGCTGCCAATCGCGTATTTTCTACCCTCGGAAACAGACGGCTGCTTTTGCGACTCGGCGCGCATCAACTGGTGATAATGCCTTGCACCGCGCGGATCAAAGCCGCCCATGAAGATCACCAGGCGCTCGCAATCACTTGTCTTCCCGGAAGACTCAAATGAGATATTCTTTTCGCTGCTAGTCATTGCACTCCGGGAAACGGCCCCCTCTCCATACCAAGGCTTATTCGACAGAGGCGACCCCCTGCAACATAGAAGGCATGGCATTTTCCTGATTTTCCTGTCGGGCAACGAATACAGGCTCCGTAACCTCTTCCGGCCAAAGCAAGGGATCCACCGACGAACCGCCTCCCCACAAGCGCTGCGCCATCTGTCCATCCAGCGCGGCCCCGCAACGCCATGAGACAGCCGAAAGCCGGCGATAGAAGCTGCCATTGATCTGCGTGCACTCTATCAAGGCCCTGCGAAAGCGCGAGAGCATATCCTGATCAGGAATGGCCTGATGGGCCCGAAACCAGAAATCCCGCATCTTGCCCTGATAGGTCAAGCCTTCCAGGTCATACAAGGCATTGCCGCAGACCTTGACGGGAGCACCATGACCCAATGCGGAAAGACCGGTCGTGCTGTTGACCAGCACCACTCCCTTGGCACTTTTGAGCAACGTAGGCAGGTGCTGATCATGGATGTAGAACACCTTGCCCTGCAAACCATGGCGCCTTGCCAACAGGCTGATGATATTGGCGTAGTTCCGGTGCCCCCGGTCCATGGGATGGTGCTTGAACACCACCACGTCATCCGCAATCGACTTTCCACCTTCGGGCACACCGTTCATGCGCTCCAGCGCCTGCGCCCTGGAAAATGAATGCAAAACGTGATTGATGAAATCCGTCACGAAATCATAGTTCGAGTGAACCACGATCTGGGCATCGTTATATACCTGCAACGGAGCCAGGAAGAATTTCTTGCGCAAATCTCCAAGCAGCAGATTCTCGATTTCCTTTTCCGTGCGGCGATACCAGAATTTACGCAGATAACTCAGCCACCACCAAGGCGCATCCCTCACGGTCATGCTTCTGTGATGCAGGGAGTTATTCCAGAACCACTGCCCCAGCCAGGCAGCAAAGAAATACAGCATGCCCCACATGGCCGAATGCCAGAATGAATTCCCGACCTTCTTCCATGACTCCGTCACCGGTCCATTCGGATGAGAACGCTGTGGCTCAGTCTCTTGATGCGCCCTCTGTTTAAGCCATATGGCCAGTCTCTTTTCAAAATGAGAATGCCCGTTGACGCCCATGGGCTCAAAGGTGATGTGGTCGGGCCGCAGATAGCCTTCTTCAAACACGCCAAAGGCACAACCCAGACGCTCCGTCATGGAGCGCACGCACGCATGCACAGGCCGGCAATCGCCGAACAGCAGTACCGCGTCAATCCGGTGCCTGATGATGAAGGCCTCCAGAACCTCGGGCCACTGTGCCAACTCCCCCTTAAACGAATGGGCCTTACGCGGATAGAACAGCCAATCCCCTGCATTGAAGTTGAACTTGAAAACAGTCGCCCCCACCGAGCGCAAGTCCTTGGCCAGGTTCCAGAAAAAAGGCCCTACCGGGCCTTGTAGCAACAAAACACGTTTAGACGCAAATCCACTCTTGTTCTTCATGCGTTAGGAACTGCGGGCTGTCAGGCCGCTTGGTATTTTATGGAGGCGTCATGAAGCATGACTGCCCTATT
Organism: Comamonas sp. wu1-DMT; assembly: GCF_040187805.1. Classification (NCBI taxonomy): domain Bacteria; kingdom Pseudomonadati; phylum Pseudomonadota; class Betaproteobacteria; order Burkholderiales; family Comamonadaceae; genus Comamonas; species Comamonas sp. wu1-DMT. The sequence continues at coordinate 9,474 of NZ_JBANEM010000030.1, read as the reverse complement.
TTAGGGGTTTCACCGAGCGAAACCTGTGCACATCACTGCACGTTGACAACAAATCGATGAAAAGTAATTGCAAGAAAAGGTAAATATCACCAATCCGACAAAATCGACTGAAGCAATACCTTGGATTTGCGCCATTGCCGCCTCAACCAGCCGGACTTCAGGCCCTGCAAACTGCCCGACTGCTCCAGGGCGGTACGTTGCTCAAGCAAACGCCTGAGCACCGCTTCGCAGCTCGTGTAGCCTCTGAGCACCGGATCCCAGTACAAGGGGTAGTGCAGCAGTGCCCCGGCAACCAGCTCATCCAGAGACAGTGCGCGGCTGCGGCGCGGCACCCGCAGACAGTCCTGCGTGAGCCCCCATCCTGCGTAGAACGGCCGCCCATGCACCACCACCTGCTTGTTGCGCAGCAAGGCATCAAAGCCCGTCAACGAGGTCATGGTCACCACCACATCGCAGGCCTCGATACAGCTCACCACTGAAGCGCCTTGCTCCATGTGGTCGGCATACAGCAAAGCCTGAGCCGGCTCGACACGCCCCTTGCGATTGCCGCTGCTCACATCGGGGTGCGGCTTGAAGACAATAAAAGCATCGGGAAATGCAGAGCGTGCTGCCTGAATCAGAGCCAGATTCGTGCAAACACCCTCTGCATCGCAGCCAAAGCGAATGGATGCGTCGTCCTCCACCTGACCCGGCACCAGCACCACTTGCCGACCTTCCTTCGGACGGTCCTTGTGGAACCAGTCCACCGGCCGATTGGGCTCCAGGTTGTACTTGGTGATGCCGTGCTCAACGATGAAGGCGCGCACATTGCGTGCACGCTCCAGGTCCTGCGCCGTGAATGCCCGCGTGTTGAGCAAATCCTCCAGCTCCGAAGGCTGACCTGGGTCGAAATAAATGCCCTTGGCATCCAGCACAAAGGACTGCGGTGGGATCAGGTCGGAGCCCAGCCCCACGGAGCGCACAAAGCCATCCTCCATGCGAAGCAGGCGCACGCCCGATGCATCAGCCAGTTCCTGCACTCCTTCGGGCGGAACACGGCCCCAGCAGACCAGACAGTCATCTCTTTCGGGCTTCAGCGCGGCAGCGGCATCCGCACTGCGCGCGTGAACAACTCGCTTTGCGTGCAAGGACAGCATCTGCCGAAAATTCCAGGCACGCCAGCGCGGAAAACCTACGCAAATCATCCGACCCGAGTAACGCCGAGCCATCTCCCGCTGCCTATCCAGCCAGACCGTCACATCTGCGATGGAACCCAACTGCCTTGTTTCAGGATTCAGATATCGGGTGTAGTGCATATAGCCAGCGGCAAACAACTCGTCCACCGAGCGCCTGCGCCCGGCCCTGCGCCCCATGGCTGCATGCTGGGGCTGGCGATCATCCGTCACACCCCAGCCCGCGTACCAGGGCACGCCAAAGCAGACCACCGGCTTGCTGGCAAGCAAAGCCTCAAAGCCCATGGTAGAGCTGACCACATAGACCTTGTCCATCTGAGCAATCAGGCTCATCGGGTTGACCGCATCACGCAACACCACCGTACGGGCATCGGGCTGCACGCCCGTCAGATAACCGCCCTTGCGGCCCGAAGTCACTTCAGGGTGGGTCTTGACATAAACCGTGGCCTGCGGATTTTCGTCCAGCGCTGCCGCCAGCATGGCTTCAAACGTAGCGCTATCCGCCCCGCCCTTGGCCACACTCATATCTCCAGCCGTCTGGTCCACCACCAGAACCCGCTGAACATCATCAGCGCGCAATACGCCTGCAGGCAGATCCGGTGCATGGTTGTATTTGCTGAGGCCCGCTGAAAGTAGCTTCTCGCGGGCCTGCCGCACCAGCGCGGCATCCGGTGCCAGCACATCGGCATCGCTGCTCAGCAGGTGCTCCAATGCACTGGGTCGCGTGCAATCGTAGTAAATGCCTGCATCATCAACCACCAATGACAGCGGCGGGAAATGCTCTCCCGTGCCGAAGGAGCGCAGAAAGCCATCCTCCAGCGCCACATAAGGCAAACCATGCTTGCCTGCATAGGCCACAGCCTTCCGAGTGGTTGGGCGCAGGCCCCAGCCGGCTACCACGTCAACCGGGGCGGCGCGCCACGTGCGCAAGCGCACTGGCGTCGCCTTTAGCAACACCGTAAGCAGAGGAAGACGAAGTATTCCTCTCGAAAAAATACCCAGTCGGGAGTCTTGGTAGTTGCCACTCATCACGAAATCGCCGCCGCACTCTCTTCAGGCCCCGACTCCAACTTCCTTAGCCCGCTCTCACCCCATTGCGCCACCAATGCACGCTCCTTCATCCACTGATGGCGGCCATCAGCTTTATGGTCTGCTAATGCCAAGTGATAGGAGCCTAAACCTGCCCACTCACCAATACCAGCGATCGCAACGCCGCTCCATGACTCATTCATGTCAAACAACCACTGCAACAGCAAAACACCTGCGCTAGGAGGTGCCTGCAAGCGAAACACCAATTTCCGCCACACTGGCAGAGGCACAGTCAACACCTTGGTGCCGCCTTCCAACAATGGCTTCAACAGGGTCCAACGACGTAATGTGTAACGCACGTCGGGCCCGGCCATCACAACCCAATGAACACCTTCAGGCACAGGTCCCTGATACCCTGGGGACAATACCCACACATGGGTGCACACTCCCACTCTCTGAGCCAGTGCATCTTCGCGGGGAAACTGATTGAAACGGATTACCGCAGCATGAGAATCAATCGCCAAGCCCAGATGCTGACTACGAAGGCTTCCTGCATTGCCCACCACGCAAATGCCTTTTTCTTTGCGTTGAAGTTGCAGCCACTGAATAAACTCAGTACGCCATTGCGCCTGTAAAGAGTCCACCTCACCAAGATGCGCCTTTTCCGCATCTGCGGCATATCTGGCCAATGCGGGAGGAAGGGCTTGTTTTCCTTTGAATCGAAACGCCAAGCTTGGCACCAATTCCGGCAAAAACTCAGACACCAAACGCAGAACACCTTGGCGGCCCACTGCCCCCATACGTGGAAGTTCGTCCAGTAACTGATGCATCCAGCGTCTTGGCGGCACACGCCCCAGGTCGCGCAAGAACTGCACATACCCCAGCATCAGCCATGGGTAAGCCAAAGAACCGCCATATCTCACTGCCTGGGCATAAAGCTCTAAGGTCTGCCGGTCATAGAGACCCAAGCCACGACGCTTGCGAGCCTTGAAAAAGGCGCTCCATGCAGATAGCCTCATGCCTGCACCTGCTCCAGCGCGAACGCCTGCCAGGTGCTACTGGTCTTCATGACATCGGCCAACGGCAACACGCGCTCGCGCAATCCCTCTGACTGAGCATTCAAAGCTTCATCATTCCCCAACAAATATTCCAGATGCTCCTCAAAGTCCTTGTCAGAGCTAGCACGTAAGGCTCCTGCTCCGTCAAAGCGAATGGCATCAGGCAAGTTCGAGCACACCGTAGGTACGTTCCACCACGCGGCCTCCATCACCTTCAACGCCGACTTGCAGCGGGTAAAGGGCGAGTCCTCCAATGGAGCAAGATTGATCGCCGCACCTTCAAAGCAATGGTGATACTGCTCAAACGGCAATTTCGCCTGATGCACCAACTGCTCTTTCCGAGCATTCAATGCGAAATTCAGGGGGCCTGTCACCCGCAACTGCGCATCTGCATGCCGGTGCAGCACTCTTTCCAGCGCAGGCACCAGCTTCGCAAAATCCCGATCGTGGCTACGTGTCCCTGGCAAATACGTCATAACCTTGGCAGAAGACCTAGGTAGGAGCGGCGGTAGCCCCCTCCAGTTGTGATGCACGGCATTCGGCACCACGGCTACCTTTGTCCCAGGCAAGATCCGACGCACTTCCTCTGCCAAAGGAGTTGTTGAAACGGAAATACCTTCCATACAACTCAAGGCCTCCAGGTGCGCCGCAAATTGCCTTTGTGTCGTGGCCAGATCAACCAAACCGTTTACAACGCCAGGGCTATAAACAGCCTGGGCAGGGTCCATGATCAGGTCATCCACATCGGCCAGCACTTTGGTGCCTCTGTGCCGTAGCCAAGTCAATGTTGCCCTGAAGCGCCAAGTGGCCCTGGGTCTGTGCAATACGAGCACGTCCCAGCGCTGCGTCCATGGCAATGCCGATAAATGGCCGCTCCAAACCTCATGCCCCAGAGCCTTGATACCGTGGGCAAGATTCATGCAACGATAAACAAAAGATGGATCCTGCAAATAGCGGTCAGCCCGCTTATTGCATGCCACGAACGCAATCCGCGCCATTCAAAACTCCACTGAGCTGGGTCAGGCCCGGCAGTACGCCAGCAACCCAGCAGTGGAAGCATCGAGCCCGGACAGATTGCCGGAGTCAATACGCGTACGCAAATCCTTGGCCAGCGTCTTGCCCAACTCCACCCCCCACTGGTCAAAGCTGTTGATGCCCCATACCGTGCCTGCCACAAACACCCGGTGCTCATGCAGGGCCAGCAAGGCTCCCAGCGACTCGGGAGTCAATGCATCCAGCAACATGAAGGTACTGGGGCGATTACCTGGAAAATCCTGATGCCCAGCCAGTTGCTCAGGCCCGGCCTTGCTTCCTTGCATCAGCGCCTGAGCCTGCGCCAGGGCATTGGCCAGCAAGGCCTCCTGATGCTCGGGCAAGCCATGGGTCGCCGTGCGAGCGGCAATGAACTCCACCGGAATACGCTGGGTTCCCTGGTGCAGCCACTGAAAGAACGCGTGTTGGCCATTGCTGCCAGGTTCACCCCACACCATGCCGGTTGTTGGATAGCCTACGGGCGTGCCATCTGCACGCACCTGTTTGCCATTGCTCTCCATCTCGAGCTGCTGCAGATAGGCCGGCAGTCGGCGCAAACCATGGTGATATGGCGCAACGCAGCGCCCCGGCATACGCAGAAAACTGCCGTACCACACATCCAGCAAACCCAACCATACCGGCGCATTGCGCTCCAATGGTGCCTGGGCAAAGTGCGCATCCATCTCCGCTGCACCGGCCAACAAACGCTCGAAAACCGCCGGCCTTACGGCCACAGCCACCGGCAATCCCACTGCAGACCAGATGGAAAAACGCCCGCCAATCCCCTCCGGGATATGCAGGGTCTGGGTGAAGCCGCTCTGTCGAGCAAGGTCCTCGCGCGAAGACACGGCCACAAAATGATCGGGCCAATGCAGGTCGCCCGCCGCGCATACCCAGGCCTTTGCCGATGTCATATTGCGCTGCGTCTCGGCCGTGGACCAGGACTTGGAAGCCACGATGAACAATGTCCGCTCGGGCTCCAGCCCTTGAAGCGCCTGATGCAGATCATGTCCATCCATATTGGACACCACGTGCACACGCGGCCCGCCTTCACACCAGGGTTGCAATGCCTGCAGCAGCAATTCAGGCCCCAGGCCCGAGCCACCAATGCCGATATGCACCACATCCGTAAAACGAGCCTGTTCGCGCAACTGCTGCGCCAACGTCAGCATGGCGCGCAGGCCCACATGGCATTCTTCCTCTGGCATGGCGCAACCCTGCGGCGCCAAAGGAGCACGCAAGCGCACATGCAAGGCCGGGCGCTGTTCGGTTTCGTTCACCACAGCCCCGTCATACAAAGCATCGCGCCGCTGTGCCAAACCAGCCTCCCTGGCCAATTGCAGCAATGCCTCCAGCACAGCCTCATCCCAGAAAGATTTGGAGCAATCCAGCAAAACATGAGGTGCCTGCAGGCTCAGATGCTCAAATCGAGACACCTGCCCCAGCGTGCTGGCCAGACTCAGCTCAGCCCCGCAAATGCCGGCCAAGGCCTGCAGTTTTTCCCAGACAACAGACCGCGCTGCTTCATCAATGACTCTCATTTCTGCCCCCCCCCCGGGCTCACAGCGCACTATTGCTTTTTTTCGAAAAGCTTTTCAGCACACATTCACAAAATAAAAAATAAATAAAAGACTTCCAGTCCCTGTTCATAAAGGACAAGAAGCTTTTCTGAATAGTTAGACCTTCAACGACTGCAGCAGTTGCTCAAACTGTTCACCCACCTCAGGGTGCTTGCGTGCCATGGCCAAGGTGGCCTCCAGGTAGCCGATCTTGGAGCCGCAGTCATAGCGCTTGCCTTGATAGCGATAAGCCAGAACCTGCTCTTCCTTCATCAGCGCAGCGATCCCATCAGTGAGCTGGATCTCTCCACCGGCGCCCTTACCCTGGCGGGCCAGATGATGAAAGATACGCGGCGTCAGCACATAGCGCCCCACCACCGCCAGCGTGGAAGGTGCTTCCTCCGGCTTGGGCTTTTCCACAATCGCGTGCACGGCCTCCAGGTCTTCCTTGAGCGGCTTGCTGTCCACAATGCCATAGCTGCGCGTGTCTTCGCGCGGCACTTGCTGCACGCCCAGCACCGAGCACTTGTAGTAGTCGTACACGTCCACCATCTGGCGCATCACCGCCGGCTCGCCATCCAGCAAATCATCGGCCAGCAACACGGCAAACGGCTCATTGCCCACTACAGGCTGTGCACACAGCACGGCATGACCGAGACCCAAGGCCTCAGCCTGGCGGATGAAGACGCACTTCATGTCCGCGGGCATCAGGCTGCGCACATAGTTGAGCATCTCGGTCTTGCCGCGACGCTCCAGCTCATTTTCCAGCTCGTAAGCCTTGTCGAAATGGTCTTCGATGCTGCGCTTGCTGCGGCCAGTCACAAACACCATTTCCTTGATGCCTGCTGCCAAGGCCTCTTCCACCGCATACTGAATCAGTGGCTTATCCACCACCGGCAGCATCTCCTTGGGGCTGGCCTTGGTGGCAGGCAAAAAACGGGTCCCCATACCAGCCACCGGGAATACAGCTTTTCTTACTTTCATCTTCACGCGTCTTTCAATGTCAAAAATTAGTCTCAGGAATCACCGCCAAACAAATCGCGCGTATAGATTTTCTGCGGCACATCTGCCAGCTCATCCACAACACGATTGGCCACGATCACATCGGAAATCCGCTTGAACTCCGCCAAATCCTTGACAACGCGGGAGTGAAAGAAATCAGGAGCATCGAGCACAGGCTCGTACACCACCACTTCGACACCCTTGGCCTTGAGACGCTTCATCACCCCCTGGACGGAAGAAGCACGGAAATTGTCCGAGCCAGCCTTCATCACCAGGCGATAGATACCGACCACCTTGGGATTGCGCTTCAGAATATCGTCCGCCACAAAATCCTTGCGTGTGCGGTTCGATTCCACAATCGCATGCATCAGGCTCTGCGGAACATCGGCATAGTTGGCCAGCAACTGCTTGGTATCCTTGGGAAGGCAGTAACCGCCGTATCCAAATGATGGGTTGTTGTAGTGCCCGCCAATGCGTGAGTCGAGACTGACCCCTTCAATGATCTGGCGCGTATCCAGCCCATGCACGGCCGCATAGGTATCCAGTTCATTGAAATACGCAACGCGCATGGCCAGATAAGTATTGGCAAACAGCTTAATGGCCTCGGCCTCGGTGCTGTCCGTCAGCAATACCTGCACATCCTTTTTGATGGCGCCCTCGCACAGCAGATCGGCAAACTGCTGACCGCGCTCGGAACGCTCCCCAACCACGATGCGGCTGGGATGCAAGTTGTCATAAAGAGCCTTGCCTTCACGCAGAAACTCTGGCGAGAAAACAATGTTCTCGCTACCCAGTTGCTCTTTCAGACGCTTGGTAAAGCCGACAGGCACCGTCGACTTGATCACCATCACCGCATCCGGATTGATGGCCATCACCTCTCGTGCAACCGACTCCACCGAATTGGTATTGAAGTACTGCGTTTGCGGGTCGTAATCCGTAGGCGTGGCGATGATGACAAAATCCGCACCAATATAGGCATCCTGCTTATTCAGAGTAGCGCGGAAGTTCAGCTTCTTTTCCGCCAGGAAACTCTGAATTTCGGCATCCACAATGGGAGACTTCCTGTCATTGAGCAGAGCTACTTTACGCTCGTCAATATCAAGCGCCACCACTTCATGGTGCTGGGCCATCAACATGGCATTGGAGAGGCCTACGTAACCTGTTCCCGCAATCGCAATCTTGTTCATTTTTTCAATCCTTTTCAAACACCTCGGCCTGCTTGAATGCGGGCTGATGCCGATCCTTTTCGGACAAGGAAAACTCGATATCGAGCTGTGGCCAGGCAATAGCTATGTCGGGGTCATTCCAGAGCAGGCCCCGATCCGACTCGGGCGCGTAATAGGCCGTAGTCTTGTACACAAAGTCCGCCGTGTCGCTGAGCACCACAAAGCCGTGGGCAAAGCCCGGCGGAATCCAGAGCTGTCGGTGATTCTCGGCACTCAGCTCCGCACCCACCCATTGCCCAAAAGTGGGCGAGCTGCGGCGAATATCCACGGCCACATCAAACACCGCACCCGAGATCACACGCACCAGCTTGCCCTGGGCATGGGGCGGCAGCTGGTAGTGCAGCCCACGCAGCACGCCCTTGCCGCTGCGGCTGTGGTTGTCCTGAATGAACTCGTGGTTAGTGCCCGTAGCCTGGTTGAAGAGGTCCTGGCGAAAGCTTTCCAGAAAAAAGCCGCGCGCATCCCCAAACACCTTGGGCTCGATCAGAAAGACATCGGGAATGGCCAAAGGCGTGAACTTCATGCGTGCACCTTTTCCTTGAGCACCTGCAGCAGATATTGACCGTAGCCATTCTTGACCAGCGCCTGGCCCAGCTTCTCCAGTTGGGCGGCATCAATCCATTTCTGGCGATAGGCGATTTCTTCCGGGCAGGCCACTTTCAGGCCCTGGCGCTGCTGCAAGGTGGCGATGAATTGCCCGGCTTCGAGCAGGCTGTCATGGGTGCCGGTGTCCAGCCAGGCATAGCCTCGGCCCATCAGCTCGACATTGAGCTTGCCTTGCTGCAGATACATGCCGTTGAGATCCGTGATCTCCAGCTCGCCCCGCGCCGAAGGCTTGACCTGCTTGGCCAGCTCCACCACCTGCTCGTCGTAGAAGTACAGGCCGGTGACCGCATAGTGGCTCTTGGGCTGCTTGGGCTTTTCTTCGAGCGACAGCACCTTGCCGTCGGCATCGAATTCGGCCACGCCATAGCGCTCGGGGTCTTGCACATGGTAGGCAAACACCGAGGCGCCGTCCTGGCGCGCATCTGCTTTTTTGAGCAGCGGCTGGAAGTCGTGGCCGTAGAAGATGTTGTCCCCCAGTACCAGGGCGCTGGGAGCGCCGTTGAGGAATTTCTCGCCAATCAGGAAGGCCTGGGCCAGGCCATCCGGACTGGGCTGCACCTCATACTGAAGATTCAGGCCCCACTGGCTGCCGTCGCCCAGCAGTTGCTCGAAGCGCGGCGTGTCCTGCGGGGTGCTGATGATCAGAATGTCCCGGATGCCCGCCAGCATCAGCGTGCTCAGCGGGTAGTAAATCATGGGCTTGTCGTAGATCGGCAGCAGCTGTTTGCTGATGGCCAGGGTGGCGGGGTGCAGACGGGTGCCGGAGCCGCCAGCCAGAATGATGCCTTTG